>NZ_JANYME010000005.1 GCF_026616895.1 Campylobacter sp. MG1 | reverse complement strand
TTTTTTTATTATTATATTCATTTATTACTTTAAAAACTATTTATTGGTTAGCCTTTTTAAAACCTTTACTTTAAATAATTTGCTTAATTATGTTTTTTAGTATGAGATTATAAAAATAGATATTTTAGATGGTATTCATGAAAGCTTGTTAAAGGCTCAAAAAGATGGCGTAGGATTTAATGAATTTAAAAAGGGTTTAAAAGCTACTTTAAGTGATAAAGGCTGGTACGGACAAAAAGACATTGTAAATCCACTCACAGGCGAAGTAAGAGCAATAAATATAAACTCAACAAGACTTAAAACAATCTATACAACAAATATGCAAAGAGCTTATAACCTAAGCCGTGCAAAAGTGATGATGAACTACACTTATAAAACATATTGGCTTTACAAATCAGCAAAGCTTAGCACAAGTAGAAGTAGTCATTCTAAAATGCATAATGTTGCAATCCATAAAGATGATGCTTGGTGGCTGATAAATTACCCACCAAATGACTATAATTGCAAATGTTATGTAATACCAATTAGTGAAAAAGAAGCAAGAAAATATAAAATAATGATAAATCCACCAAATATAGCAGACGAGCAATTTGCGTATGATAAAAGGATTGGTGTAAGTAATAATGTAAACCTTGAGCTAAGTTTTAGTCTTGATAAATTACCAAAAAATCCAAGCTATGAAAATCTTAGCGATGAAGAGGCTTTAAATAAAGTTTATGAAAGATTTAATGCTAAAAAAGGAGAATTATTAGTTGATAAGATAGGTGATGTAATAAGGCTTGATGATATGTTTTTTATGGATAAAAAGAAAAATGCTCCAAAAATTAAAAAGAACAATCGTCATTTATACATTGATTATTTTCCAAAATTATTAAATGACCCTGATGAGATTAGACTAAGTCAAGAATTAGACCCTAGATTTGATAAGTCAGTCATCAAAAAAAAACATATATAAAATGGTTTTATGATGATAATATAAAAAAAGCTTTAGTAATGGTAGTAAATCAAAAAGGCGATGTGATAAATAATAAAACTATGTTTTTAAGCGATAGAGAGGATTACCTAAATGATATTTTAACTCAAGGTAAAATAATCTATAAAAAATAACTACTAGCGGCTCAGTAACGAGATAAAGAGGACTCGCCGCATTTGTCTTAAATCTCTACTTGATAGTAGTTATTGTGATATTTTAGTGGATTTTGCATTACTTGTCAAATTTATAAGAAGTAAGAAAGGAGGGCTGAGTGTTTACAGCCAATGACCCGTTGCCCCATAACGATGATACCATAAACACATAACATTTCTTGTATGGCATTTTAACTCATTTAAATTTATTTGTCAAATCACATTTTAGCAATAAGCTTGGCTTTCATTTGTGTAAATTTATCATCGTTTATTATGCCTTGTTCTTTTAGCTTTGCTGGTTTTTAAGTTTTTTGTTAAATAATATTTGTTTATTATCGTTGTTGGAAATAAAACACTCTAATAAATTCATCATATCCTTGGTAGTTTAATTTTTATAATGTTATAAGAAATCCGTATGTGGATAAAAATTTAAAAAGACATAATTGATTGTTTGAAGATATGATATAGAAAAAGGGTGTATTTTATAGATTTATAAACATATTTTTAAATGATTGTATTGATAAAAAACAGATATTGTTATAAAGTAAATTTTAAAACAGAAAGTAAAGAGCAAAATGAAAAGCTTTCATCAATCTAATAAGTGCGATAATTTTGCTAGTGGTTGCAATCTTACAAGCAAAAAACGCCAAGCGTTAGAAAAAAGGGCGAAAGCCCTTTATTATCGTTTTACCCTTGATATTTTTAACATAAAAAGGAGAAAAAATGATTACAAGTGTTTTAATACTTGCTTTATCGGTTAGCGTTTTAACTTTATCAATTAAAGTTATAAGACTTGAAAAAGAAGTTAAAAAATTATAAACAAATAACTAAAAATATTTATGAAATAGTTGTAGATTTTCATACTATGTTTTAAAAAATTTTAGAGTTATTACATAAGTCTTGGTGATAGTTGTAGTTTTTTTTATTTTCTTCTTTAAATTATTTAAAAATATAGAAATGTAAAAACCAAAATTAATTAAAAATAAATTAAAGATGTTATAAAAACTCTATTTTATATTAAAATTATGCTATTTTTAGTCTAAAGCTAATATGTTAAAATATAACAAAATCTTAAAAATAAGGGAGGATTATATGAAAAAATTATTGTTATTATTCATATTAGCATTACAAATTAATGCTAGGGGGATTTATGATACTGAGCCCACACTAAATTACACACAAGCAAGATTATATGATGAATGTATCAAAGAAAACAATGCTAAATCTTGTGAGAATTATTTGGATTATAAAAAATATGATAGTAGTGATTATTTAAAATCAAAAGAGAGTGCTGAAGTAGCTTTTAAAGGTTGCGATGAGTTACAAAGTGCTAAGTCTTGTTTGATTTTGGCTAAATTTTATTCTAAGTATTCTCCAAAAAATCAAATTATTTTCAGTGATGAAAAAAAAGAATTTGATTATTATGTAAAATCTTGTGAATTAAATAATAAATATTGCATTATGGTAGGAAAACATTATAAATTATTATACGCTGATACTAAAGATAAAAAAGATAAAAAACAAGCTTTAAAGTATTATAAGATTTCTTGTGATAGTGGTTATAAATTAGCTTGTGAAAATTATAAAGAATTAGATAGTTGGTGGAAATAATCCACCAACAAGATTAAAAGCCATAAAGTTTCATAGCTACTTCTGATTTTCTTCCACCAAGCAAGGCAAGTAATGCCCCACGAGTAAAGAAATTTGCCATGATTTTATTTTTATCGTTGATTAAACTATTTCTAGTGTGAGCTTATGGTCTGTATTAATATTATCTTTTACAATACTCTCAGTTATTGGGTTTCTCATTCCACCAGCTTTATAAGTAAATTTACTTATAAAACTAGCTACCGCCATCATTCTAGTATGTTTTACCATTTTATCCATAATTTCGTAAATTAAAAGCACTAAACTGTTAATGTTATTTGCTTTATATAAATAAAAAATCAAATTTAAATTAAGAATAATTTGAATTTGATTTTATTTTCTAAACAAAAGCAAAGAATTAAACACCACAACAAGCGATGAAATACTCATAAGCATAGCACAAAGTGCAGGATTTAAATGCAAATTAATCTCGCTAAAAACCCCACAAGCTAGAGCAATTCCTATGAAATTATAAAAAAACGATATGAATAAATTTTGCTTAATCTTACTATAAGCTTTATCAAAAATCTCAAAAAGTTTTATGATTTTAATCAAATCATTTTTTAGCAATATCGCATCGGCTTTATTTTTAGCAATTGCATTTGCGTTGCTAAATGATATGCCAAAATTAGCCGTTCTTAATGCCTTAATATCATTAGCCCCGTCCCCAATAAATACGCTTTTTGCGTTTAAACTCTTTATTATCGCAGCTTTATTTTCAGGTGTAACTCTAAAATAATATTCGCTAATTTCTAGTTTGTTTGCTAGATTTTCTACTCTTTCTTTACTATCTCCGCTAATTATTATTATTCTTTTATTGAGTGATTTTAAAAAGCTAATTAATTCTTTTGCATTTTCATTAATTTCGTTTTCTAAAGTAATTTTGCCTAGATATAAATCATTTTTATAGCATAAAAACTCATTTTCGCAAGGTTTTATTTCTACTTTTAAATTCTCATCAGTATAAATTAAAGAATTATCCTTTAAAGCACAAGTTCCATTTAAATCTAAAAAATCAGTAAAATTATTCGTAATACTCTTAGCTATTGGGTGATTTTGAGTATTTTCAATACTTGCAATTAGCCTAAAATCAGCTTCGTTTAAATCGTGTGATATTTTTTGCACGGAATTTGTAAGTGTGCCTGTTTTATCAAAAACAAAGCATTCTATATCTTTTATTGAGTTAATTAGCTCTGGATTTTTTAAAATTATTCCTTCTTTAAAGCATAAATTAATACAAATTACTATTACCATAGGAATTGCAAGTCCTAAGGCACATGGACACGAGATTAACAACACACTACTAACATAAAAAAACACCTTAGAAGAATCTATAAAATACCAAGCAAGTCCTGTAATGCTAGCAATTATACAAATTATTAATACAAAATATTTGCTAATCTTATCAACTAATTTAAAGGCTTTTAAATCCTTATTATTAGCTTTCATTGCTTCATCTTTAAGCTTTTCAAGTGAGCTTTCATAATAAGTGCTAGTTGCTTTTATCTTTAATAATTCGCCCTTATTAATGCTACCTGCATAGACTAATTCTCCTATTTTTTTGCTTAGACTAAAGCTTTCTCCACTAATAACGCTCTCATCAATTAAGGCTTCATTTAGACATATTCCATCTACTAAGATTTCTTCGCCGTTTTTAATAAGTAGCTCATCATCTTTACTTATTTGATTTGCTTTTATTATTTTATTGTTTGCTAGGGTTATTGTAGGGATTTTGCTTGGTGTGATTAAAGAATTTGCTTTAGCTTTTGCTTTATTTTCAATAAATTTTCCAAGCCTAATCACAAAGCAGACAAAAGTGCTTTCAAAAAAGAAATGATGATGAATACTAAAAAATGAATAAAAATAATTAATGCTAATTCCAAGCACTACAAGTAAATCCATTCCATAGCTTTTATGAAATATTACTCTTTTATAAAAATCAAGCGAAAGTAAAATAGCCAAACTTGCAAAAACACAAGAGAATAAAAAGCTAAAATCAATAAAAGTTAAAACACTAAAAATCGCTAAAAAAATTAGCCTAATGCCTTCATAAGTATTTTTTGCATTTATTTTTTCTAAGCTTACTTCAAAGCCTAGTTTTTTGATAGCAAAAATTAGCTTTTCACTATCAAAATCATCATTTACACTAAATTCTCCAAATTTATTGATAAAATCAACCCTTGCATCTATTACGCCTAATTTTAAGGCTTCTTGTTTGATTGAATTAGCACAATTTACACAATGCATTCCGTTAATAAAAAGCCTTATATTTTTCATACTAATTTACCTAATCTAAATCCTAATTCTAAAAGCTCATCTTCAAATTCTTCTTTATTCGCATTTATAAAAATATATTTTAAATCATCACTAAAATTAATTGTTCCAAAATCTTCTTCTAAAGCATTTTTTATCTTATTTACACAATGATTGCAATTTACATTAAAAATCTCATATTTTTTCATTTTATCTCCTTTAAAAAATGTAGCTTTCCCCATCATCTGGGATTAAAACTCTATCGTTTAAATTATTCTTATTTACAAATTCTTTTAAAGCTTTTCTAGTTAAAATACAATGATTAATAGCTTCTAAATGAACGGCTATTATTTTACTAGTTGATATTTTAGCAATATTTTTAATATCGTTTTCATTCATAATAATACTATCATCAAATCCTAAAACCATAGCATTTCCAGCATTTACAATAACAATATCATAATTTTGTTTTAAAGTATTTTCAACATCTTTTGTTAAAACACTATCTCCTATTAAATAAACACTTTTACTATCTTTTGCACTAAAAATAACTCCCATAGTATCACCTAAAAGCCTTGCTAATTCTTCGTTTTTATATATTTCTTCGCTTCCGTGTTTTGCTTTAGTTTTTGTTAGTTTTACTCCTTGAAATTCTAAAGTATCGCTTAAAATCTCAAGATTTTTAAATCCTAAATCTTTAAAATAATTATAATCTTGATTATCTTGAACGAAAACTTTAATATTTTTATCTAATTTTTTACAGGTATATTCATCTATATGGTCTAAATGATTATGAGTAATTATTACAGCATTTACATCATTTATAATTTCTTCAAAACTAAATGGCAAATCCACTAAAGGATTTCTTAAATGTGAATTATAAGTATTTGCAAAACCTTCATAAGTGCCTTTTGGTGCCAACATAGGGTCTATTAAAAAACACACATTATTTATAGTGATTTTTACACAAGCGCTTCTAATTAATTGAACTTTTGTATTCATAAAATCTCCTTAAATTAAATTAAAGGATAGATATTATCTTTTTTAAAAATAATTGTAAATTACTTACTTTTTCGTATGTATGATAAGCTTTTTTCATTTAAAGCATTAAATAATTTCTTTTCTTTTAAAACTTCAATGCCTATTTCTTGAAAAATAATAATAGCTTTTAACATTTGCTTTCCACGATTTGTTAAAAAATATTCTACTTTTAGCGGATAGCCATCATAAGTTATTTTATCTACTAAGCCATTTTCTCTTAATTGATTTAAGTGTTCAAGAAGCATTTTTTGACTAATTCCAATTATATCTTTTTGTAATTTTGATAAAGAAGAATTACCTAAACTTAATTGAAAAATGATTATGCTTTTCCATTTTCCATTTATCATATTTGCAGCTACTTGCAAAGGACAGGTTACATTATTCATATTTATTTGCATAAAAACTCCTTTATACTTACAAATTCGTAAGTAATTTACATTTAATTAAATACGAATTATAATTATAAAAATTAAAAAGGAATAAAGTTATCCTAAAACTAAATTTAAAGGAAAAACAATGACTTGCACCTATCAAGACTTAATTCATAAACCAATAAAACAACATTCAAGCAATCATTCTTGTAATCACTCACACCATAACCACTCCCATAATCATTCACACGAACATCACGACCATTCTCATACTCATTCTTATGATTTTACTAAGAATAAAAAAGCATTATTATTAAGCTTTATAGTAACTTTTGTAGTAATGTTTGCTGAATTAATTTATGGGTATTTAGCTAATTCTTTAGCATTAATTAGTGATGCACTTCATATGATAACACACGCTTTTGCATTGATAATAAGTTTTATTGCACTAATATTTATTAATAAACAAGATAGTAAAAAAACTTATGGATATTATAGAAGTGAAATAATAGCTGCTTTTATAAATGCTATTATGATAGCTATATTTACTATATTTATTATCTATGAAGCTATTGAAAAACTATTAAACCCAAGTAAAATAGATATAAAGACTATGCTTATAGTATCTTGCTTTGGACTTGTAGCAAATATAATTAGTGCTTTATTATTAATGAAAGCTGATACAAGTAATTTAAATATTAAATCAAGTCTAATTCATATGCTAAGTGATTTACTTAGTTCTGTTGCAATTATTATTGGTGGGATTATTGTTTATTATACTGATTTTTATTTTATTGATTCAATACTAGCTTTATTAATAGCTTTAGTAATTGCTAAGTGGTCTATATCATTATTTAAACAAAGCTTAGATATTTTACTTGAGAGCTCATTCATTGAGATTAGTGAAGTAAAAGAATTTATATTAAAGCAAGATTTAAATATAAAAGATATTCACGATATACACATTCATTCAATATCTCAAGATTATCATATACTAACAGCTCATATAATCTTAGATGATTTAAATGAGTTTAAAAGTGTTTTACAAAAGCTTAATGCTTTACTTAAAAATAAGTTTAATATACATCATATTACTATTCAGCCAGAAACAATATAAAGGATTAAAATGAAAAAATTATTTTTTGTATTTAGTTTAGTAAGTGTATTGTTTTCAGATAGTATTAGTTTTGCAATACCGAATAATGTAGGAGATTTAAATCCACATGGTTATAGTGGAGAAATGTTTGCACAAGATATGGTATTTGAAGGTTTAGTTGATTTTTCTGAAGATAGTAAAATAATCCCTTCTTTAGCAACTTCATGGGAGATTAGCGAAGATGGTTTAGTATATACTTTTTATCTTAGAAAAGGAGTTAAGTTTTCTAACGGAGAAGACTTTAATGCAAATGTTGTAAAAGCAAATTTTGATGCACTTGTAAAAAATAAGAATGCTCATAGTTGGTCGGCTTTTATGGGTGTATTGAGCAGAGTTGAAATAGTTGATGATTATACAATAAGGCTTATTTTAAACCACACTTATGAATCTACTTTAAGAGAATTAAGTCTTGTAAGACCATATAGGTTTCAGTCTTTAAGTTCGTTGCAAAATAAAACAGGTGCTATAGGTACTGGTAAATGGATTATTGAAAAGTCAAAATTAGGAGAATTTGATAAGTTTGTAAGAAATGAAAATTATTGGGGTAAAAAGCCATTTTTAGATGAGATATTATGCAAGGTTTTACCAGATGCAAATACTAGGGTTATAGCTCTTAAGACAGGTGAGGTTGATTATATTTACGGAAATCCATCATATCTTAATTCAACCATAAACCTTGATTCGTTTTTAGATTTTCGAAAAGATAAAAATTTTCAAACAATTATAACAAAACCAATAAATACTACCTTAATAGCACTCAATTCTACTTCTGGTTTTACAAAGGATAAAAATGTAAGAATTGCTTTAAATATGGCTATTGATAAAGATGCCATTAGTGAATATGTTTATTATAAAACTCAACCAAAAGCAGATTTTTTATATCCTGATGATGTGCCAAATGCTAAAATTGATAAAAAACCATATAAATTTGATATAAAACAAGCTCAAAAGCTTTTGAGTGATAGTGGTTATAAGCTGAATAAAAATAAAATTTTTGAAAAAGATGGAAAAACTCTTGAGTTAAATTTATTTTATATAGGAAACGACTCAGAGCAAAAAGCAATATCAGAAGTTATTCAAGCTCAGCTTAAAAAGGTCGGTATTAAGATTAATATTCATGCTGATGAAATGAGTGCGTTTTATAAACGCCAAAAAACAGCTGAATTTGATATGATTTTTCACTCTACTTGGGGAGCTCCTTATGAACCTGAGATTTTTATGGCTTCATTTAAAGTTCCAGCACATGCAGATTTTATAGCACAAAGTGGACTTAAAGAAAAGGCATTGATAGATAGCAATATTGACAAAATTAGTGCATCTACAAATGCAAATGAAAAGGCAAAGTTGGTAAAAGAAGTATTGGAAATATTACATGATGAGGCTGTTTATATACCTATTATATTTAATACTAATAAAGGCATTGTAAGTAAAAAATTTGACAATGTAAATGGGAGTATTATAGGTTATAGGGTGCCATTTGAAACTATAAAGGAGTTAAAATGAAAAAATTATTTTTTGTATTTATTTTATTAATTAGTTTTTTAAATTCAAGTGAGCTAAAAGTAGCTACTTCTAAAAATGTAGGAGAACTAAACCCACATTTGTATTCTCCAAATGAAATGTTTGCTCAAAATATGGTTTATGAAGGATTTGTCTCATACTCGCAAGATAATCAAATAATACCTAGTCTAGCTACTTCTTGGGAGATTAGCGAAGATGGTTTGGTATATACTTTTTATCTTAGAAAAGGAGTTAAGTTTTCTAACGGAGAAGACTTTAATGCAAATGCGGTAAAGCTTAATTTTGATGCAATTTTTGCTAATAAACAAAGGCATATTTCTTTTGCACTTGTAAGGGCTTTTGATTATCTTGAAGTGGTTAATGATTATGAAGTAAAGCTTCATTTAAAACATATTTATGAACCTACTTTAAGAGAACTTAGTCTTATTCGTCCTTTTAGATTTATAGCTCCAAGTGCTATGATTGATAATAATACAAAAGATGGTATAAAAGCACCAATTGGCACAGGTAAATGGAAATTTGTTGATACTAAATTAGGCGTTTATGATAAGTTTGTTAAAAACGAAAATTATTGGGGCGAAAAAGCTAAAATTGATAGCATAGTATGTAAAATAATCCCTGATCCAAGCTCAAAAGTAATAGCTCTAAAAACAAAAGAAATTGATTATATTTATACTGATGGAGAAATTAGCTTAGAAGATTTTATAAACTTGCAAAAAAGCGATTATCAAACGCTAATTTCAAAGCCACTTAGCACTATTTTAATAGCACAAAATACAGCAAAATATCCAACAAATGATATTAATGTAAGAAAGGCTATTAATATGGCTATTAATAAAGATGAAATTAGCAAATATGTTTTTTATGGGACAAGACCAAAGGCTGATTTTTTCTATGATGATAATGTGCCAAATGGCAAAATTGATAGAAGTGCATACGAATATAATCCTAAAAAAGCTAAGCAATTATTACTTGATAATGGTTGGGAATTTAAAAATGGCTTTTTAGAAAAAGATGGCAAAAGATTAGATATAGTGATTTCTTATATAGGAATTAATGCAGAGCAAAAGGCTATATCAGAAGTATTACAAGCGAATTTAAAAGAAATAGGAATTAATCTAATCTTACAAGCTAATGAAAGCACTATATTTTATAAAAGACATAGAAATGGGGAATTTGAATTAATCTTTAATGCTACTTGGGGAGCTCCTTATGAGCCTGAAATTTTTATGGCTTCTATGGTTGCACCAGCTCACGCTGATTATATGGCTCAAATTGGATTAAAGCAAAAACCACTAATTGATGAAAATATAGAAAAATTATCTAAAACAATGAATAAAGATGAAAAATCTAAACTAGCTAAAGAAATACTTACAATCTTACACGATGAAGCGGTATATATTCCTATTGTATACCATACAAATATATGCGTTGCAAGTCCTAAATTAAAAGGAGTTAAAACGAGTATTTTAAAATATGAAATTCCTTTTGATGATATAGAAATTAAGGAGTAGTATGAAAAAATTCATATTAAAAAGAACTTTATATGCCATTATTTGCTTGTTTTTAGCATCAATTTTTATTTTTTTATTAATTAGACTTAATGGAACTGATGCTGTTATGAATTATTTGCAAGTTAGTGGGATAGCACCGACTGATGAAGCGATAGAGCATACAAGAATTATGCTAGGCTTAAATGAGCCAATAATTACTCAATATATAGTTTGGATAAAAAACGCCTTGCAATTAGATTTTGGGACATCTTATTTTACTAATCGTAAAATTGCACCTGATTTGTTTGAATACTTAGGAAATACTTTAAAGCTAACATTATTTGCCTTGCTTATAACCTTTATAATCTCTATTCCTTTTGGGGTGTTTTCTGCAATTTATAAAAATCATTTTTTTGATTATTTTGTAAGAATTTTTTCATTTTTAGGTGTTAGCACTCCTAGTTTTTGGCTTGGTTTATTATTTATTTTATTTTTTTCTGTTGAGCTTAATTTATTGCCTCCTTTTGGCATAGGTGGGATTAATCATTTAATAATGCCTGCATTAGCAATATCTTTTATGTCAATTGCTATTAATGCTAGATTTATTAGGATTAATTTTTTACAAGCTTGTAATGAAAGATTTATAGCTTATGCAAAAATGCGTGGCGTAGGAAAGTATAAGATATATTCAAAACATATTTTATTTAATTCTTTACTACCTTTAATAACTGCTTTTGGTATGCATATAGCTGAACTTTTTGGTGGGGCTTTGGTGATTGAAAATATTTTTGCTTATCCTGGAGTTGGTCGTTATGCTGTAAGTGCTATTTATTATAGTGATTATCCTGTAATTCAAGCTTTTAGTATGATGATGTGTTTTGTGTTTATTTTAATTAATTTAATCACTGATATTTTATATGCGATAATTGACCCAAGGATTAGATATGAGTAAGAAAATTTATGAATATTTTGTGTATTTTTTATGTGCTTTTATAATCTTACTTGCTTTATTTGGTAAATATTATGCACCTTATAGTGCAAATGAGATTAATTTAGCGAATAAATTTGCTAGTAATTCATTATTACATATTTTTGGGACTGATCATTTAGGAAGAGATATTTTCTCAAGGATTTTAGAAGGTGCTTATATTTCAATTCTAGCTACCTTTTCAACCATTATTATAATAATAGTTTTAGGCGTTAGTGTGGGTTTTATAGCTGGATTTTCAAATAATAAAATTGATAATTTTTTAATGAGAATTTGTGATATATTTTTATGCTTTCCTACTATTGTTTTGGCTTTATTTTTCGTAGGGATTTTAGGAACTGGTTTATTAAATATAATTATAGCCATTGCTTTAACTCACTGGGCTTGGTATGCAAGGATTATTAGAAGTATTGTTTTAAAGTTAAAAAATACTGAATATGTATTAATTAGCAAAACTTGTGGAGCTAGTAATTTTAAGATTTTTAAAAAGCATTTTGCAAAGCCTATTTGTATGCAGCTACTGGTATTAAGCACACTTGATTTGGGGCATATAATGCTGCATATTTCAGGTCTTAGTTTGCTTGGGCTTGGGGTAAAAGCACCACAGGCTGAATGGGGGATAATGATAGCTGAAACAAAAGATTATATTTTAACTCATTATGAGCTTATTTTATATCCTGGAATTGCTATGTTAATTGTAATTATTGCTTTTAATTTATTAGGCGATATTTTAAGAGATAAATTTGAAAATTTAATACAAGTTGAAAGTCATGGATAAAATAATAGTAAAAAATTTAAATATATTTTATAAAGATACAGCCTTAGTAAATAATGTTAGTATGAATATACAAAGTGGAAAAATCACGGCTTTATTAGGGCTTAGTGGAAGTGGAAAAAGCCTAATAGCAACAGCTATTATGGGATATGTAGCAAATAATTTAAAGCTTAGCGGGAGTATTTGTTTAGATGATAATTCAAAGCAAAATATTGCTTGTATTATGCAAAATCCAAGAACAGCTTTTAATCCTTTATTTAGTATCAAAAACTGCTTTTATGAGACTTTAAAGGCAAGGAATTTAAAAATTGATAATGAATATATAAAAGAGATTTTAAATAAAGTTAAATTGAACGAAAGCGTTTTAAATCTTTATCCACACGAATGCAGTGGCGGAATGCTTCAAAGAATTATGATAGCTTTAGCCTTAGTATCTCGTGCAAAATTTATAATAGCTGATGAGCCTACGAGTGATTTGGATTTGATTTCTCAAGCTGCAGTTTTAGATATATTAGAAGAAATATCAAGCAAAATAGGGATATTGTTGATAACTCATGATTTTGGAGTGGTTGCAAGACTTGCTGATTATGTTTATGTTATGGATAATGCAAGGATTGTTGAAGAAGCAACTTGTATTGATATATTTAAAAACCCACAAGCAAATATAACAAAAGAATTAATTAATTCACATTTATCATTATACGGAGTTAGCAATGCTTAAGGTAGAAAATATCTCATATTCATATAAAAACTCAAATTTATTTAGCGATAAATATACTCAAGTTTTAAATGGAGTTAGCTTTAATTTAGATGAGAATAATTCTTTAGGTATTTTAGGAATTAGTGGAAGTGGCAAAAGCACTTTAGCAAAAATCATTGCTAATATTTACAAAGCAAATTCTGGAAATGTATTTTTAAACAATGTAAAAATACAAGATAATAAAGAGTATAAAAAATTAATTCAAATAGTATTTCAAGATTCAAGAGCATCTTTTAACCCTGATTTTAGCGTTTATGAAGCCTTGATTGAACCTTTAGAAAATCTTACCACTTTTAGCAAAAGCGAGATTAAAAAAAGAGCCTTAGAATGCTTAGAATTATTAGAATTAAATCAAGACTTATTAGATAAAAAATGCTCAATGCTAAGTGGGGGACAATTACAAAGGCTAAGCATAGCAAGAGCTATTTCAATTAAGCCAAAAATACTTATTTTAGATGAAGCTACAAGTTCATTAGATGTATTAATTCAAGCAAAGATTTTAAAGACTTTAAAAAATCTTCAAAAGGATTTAAGCTATATCGTAATAACTCATGATTTAAGGATTATAAAATTATTTTGTGATGAGGTTTTAGTCCTTGATAAAGGCAAGGTAATTGAGAGCAAAAAAGTATGCAAGGATTTAGAATTATTTAGTGATATAGGTAAGGAATTACAAAATAGCGTGTTAAGTCCTTACCCAAAAGATTTTAATTTTTATTAGGCAAAATTAAATTTAAAATAATTGCAAGTAAGGCACTTAAGCCAACTCCTGCAAAGCTAATCATTCCAAAATCAGCTATTAATCCACCTACTCCAACTATTAAAGTCGAGCTAACGATAACTAAATTTTTATTATTAGTTAAATCTATTTTAGCATCAACTAAGGTTTTAATTCCAAGACTAGCAATTGTTCCAAATAAAAGTATCATAACTCCACCCATTACAGGCAATGGAATTGATTGTAAAATAGCATTAAATTTACCCACAAATGCAAGTAATATTGCAAATATTGCAGCCCAAGTCATAATTTTTACTTGTGCGTTTTTTGTAATCATTATTGCACCTGTAACTTCTGAATAAGTTGTAACTGGAGGACCACCTATTAAACCTGCAACACAAACTCCAACACCATCTCCGCTTAAAGTTCTATGAAGACCTGGGTCTTTTGTGTAATCTTTTTTAGTTACTGCACCTATTGCCATAACTGCACCAATATGCTCAATTACAGGAGCAATTGCAACAGGTATCATAAAAATTGCTGCACTAAAATTAATGCTAGGTGTTTCAAAATGTGGTATTGCAAACCAAGATGCAGCTTTAATTGCACTAGTATCAACATAGCCTAAAATAAAGGCTAAAATATATCCACAAATAGCACCTATTAAAATAGGAACTAATTTAAACATTTTTGAGCCAAAAATAGCAATTACAATAGTAACTAAGAATGAAAAAGTAGAAAGCATTAAAGCTATATCTTTATCAATTACTTGAGTTGAGCCACTCATACCCATAGCCATTCCAGCTGCACTTACAGCAACGCTAAGACCTATTACGATGATTACAGGGCCAATTACAACTGCGGGAAAAAGTTTGCTAATAAAACTCTCGCCTTTTGTTTTGATAATTGCAGCAAAGATAAAATAAACAAATCCTGTGCAAAACAAAGCAAACATAGTTGAATTAATTCCCCATTCTTTCATAGAATAAATTATAGGGGTTATGAATGCAAATGATGAGCCAAGATAGATAGGAACTTTAAATTTCGTAATAATTTGAAAAATAATCGTTCCGCACCCAGCACCTAAAAGAGCCATTGCAGGATTTAGTCCGGTAAGTAAAGGAACTAATACCATTGCACCAAAGGCTACGAATAAAATCTGAAGTCCAGATATCGCGTCTTTAATCATAAAAAAATCCTTTTTTATTTTGAGTTATTATCTCACAGGGGTAAGGTAAAAAAGGATTTTTATAAATTAAATAAACATAAAGGAGGATTGGTGACCCATACGAGACTCGAACTCGTGTTACCGCCGTGAAAGGGCGATGTCCTAACCGCTAGACGAATGGGCCTTTTTAAGTTTTTTTGTAATTTAAAGCCGACATTATATGTTAAAAAACTTAAATTAAACTTAAAAAATAAAAAAAAATTAATTTTTTTTATAAAAATATTTTTTTAACACTTATTCTATATATTTTATACATTCTATGCCGAATTTTTCTCTTAAATTGTTTATAGTTTTATTTAATTTATATTCTTTTTCTTTTGGGTTAAATAATGATTCGCTATAGTTTTCTTCTAAATTGTATACATTTAAGCCTATATAATGAACTTTAAAATTTATTTTTTTTATTAATATTTGAAAACTTTTTAAAGCTGTAGCAATTAAATTTTTTTCATAAAAAGGTTGGCTTAGATATTCTGAATGATTTATTGTTTTATTTTCAAATTTTATTTCTAATATTAATTTTTTAGGATGTAATTGTTTTTTGCTAATCCATATACATAAATATCTAGATAGTATTTTTACTCTTCTAGTTAATTCTTGTATATCATCTATAGGTTTAAAATTTTTAGATATTCCATGGCTTTTAATATTTCTTTTTTCTAATACTTCTTCATTGTCTATACCTTGTATTCTTAGTAGTAATTTTTGACCATATTTTCCATATTTATTTAATATATTTGGATTTGATATTACTTTATCCAATGTATTAATTCCGTATATTCTTAAGTGATTTTGCATTTTTTTACCTATACCTGGAAAATATGAAATATCAAGCCCATTTATTACTTTATTTATATCAGTTTCATAATAAATTCCGAATGGCTTTGCTAAATCAGTAAGTAATTTTGCACTCCATTTGCTTTTTGATATACCTATACTAGCAGGCAATTTAAATTTAGTAATTAGCTCATTTTGTAAGTATTGCGCGTATTCTAAAACTTCATTATCTTTTTTGAAACCATCTAAATCTCCAAAAAATTCATCAATGCTAAATTGTTCTAATATTGGAATTTTACTTTGTAAAAATATTTTTACTTTTTTACTTGTATTTTTGTATAAATTTATATTTGATTGTATTAGTTTTAGCTCAGGGCATTTTATTAATGCATTATTTGCTTTGTCCCCGACTTTAATTCCAAATTTTTTCGCTTCGTTTGAAAGTGCAATTATAGTTAAATGTCTATAATCAATTTTTTGTTGTGATTGTTTTGATTCTAAATTATTCATGAAGGCAATATCACATTCATTAAAATTAATTTTATTATTAAAGAAATTTTCATCATATCCAGTAAATATGGCACATGGGATATTATTTAAATTCTGATTATAAATTCTTTCAACACTAACAAAATATGTGTCAAAATCTATGTGGATTTTCATACTGTGAATTTATCTTTGTAAAAATTATAAAATTCATTAATAGGACAAGCACCTTTGTAAAAATAAAATCCTTGTAATTCATCACAGCCTATTTGTTTTAAATAGTTTATTTGTTCTATTGTTTCTACACCTTCTGCTGTTGTTTTTTTATTCATTGATTTTGCTATTTTAATAATTCCTTCAATAATTGCCATTGAATTTTTATTCATAATTTCATTTTTTGGTGCTTTTAATCCATCTACAAAACTCTTATCAATTTTAATTGTATCTATTGGTAGGCTATTGATATATGAAAGTGAGCTATAATCTTTACCAAAATCATCAATACTAATCATATATCCACAATTTTTAATATCATTTAATACACAAGCACTATCATCATTTAACCCATATCTTTCAGTAATTTCTATTTCTATATATTTTTCATTTATATTATATTTTTTAGAATTTGTTTGTAAAAATTTAATAATTTGATTATTTTGCAAGTGTCTAGCTGAAATATTTACGCTAATTGGTATAAAAATTCCTTTGTTTTGTAAAAATAATTGGTCTTTATGCACGCAAGATATTACAAATTTTTCTATTTTTAATATTAAATCACTTTTTTCTGCAATTTTTATAAATCTTTCTGTATTTTCAAATTTATTATCTCTTTTCCAGCGAATTAATGCTTCTGCACCTTTTACTAAATTATCATTTGCTCCGATTTTTGCTTGGTAAAATACTTCTAAATCTTTATTTTCAATAGCTTTTTTTAAATCTATTTCTAATTTTGTATCGTCTTTTATTTGTTTTGCTAATTCTAATGAAAAATTACAATAATTTTTATTTTTATTTAAACTAGCTAATAATGCAGCTTTATATGTATTATCAATTAATGTTGAATAATTTTCGTTATCTAAAATGCTAAAACCTATACCTATTTGCTGTTCATATATTCCATCACTTCCGAAATTTATACTTTCACTAAAACATTCTTTTAGTTTAATTGCCATATCATCAAGGGCATTGTTTATATCAGTACAAGTAAAAGCTAATAAAAAATCACCATTTCCACTAATCTTAGCTACTTTAGAATTAGATATTGTTGTAGCAAAATTAGAAAATCTATTAGCTAATTCTATTATTACCTTATCAACTAATTCAAAACTCCTGCTTTTTAATAAATTCTCATAATCCTTTAAATATATATAAGCTATTATAATTGGAAGTTCTGTTTCATTTTTTAATTTTAATATATCTTTTAAAAATTTTGATTTGTTAGGCATTTTAGTTAATGAGTTGTAATTGTCTTTATTATAAATTTCTAATAATACATTGTTTAAAGATTTTGCAATATTTTTTAATTCTATGTAATTAATATTTTCTAAATTTAATGGAGTGTGCGTTATCATTGATGAGCTAATATTATTTGTAAAGATTTCAAAGTCTTTTTCTACTTTTTTTAGTTGTTTTTGGTATAAAAAATAGCTACTTAGACCGGCAATTCCTAAAAATAATGAAAATAAACTAAATTGTAAAAAGCTATCTTTACGATTTTCATTCAGCCTAATATTTAAACTTTCTTTACTTATTTTGTGAGTTATATGGTGCTTATGTATTCTTTTAGTTTCACTTATATATCTATATGTGCTAAAGAAAAATCCAGCAAGTTCAATTATTATAAAAGTTGCAATTAAAATTTTTTTAAAAGAATATGATAAAACTGATCTTGCTTTCATAGCCTCTATCTCAATATTTTAATATTTGCCTTTGCCTCTTCTTTTTCCATATATGTTTTTATAGCTTCTTGAGCGTTTACATTGATTAAGTATGACTTAATTTGATTTTTAACGCTATCAAAATCATTATTATTCATTTTATCTTTATTAAGGTTATAAAATCTTAACATTTCTTCTTCACTCACATCTTTTGAGTAATTTTGTGCGATTAAATCAAATAATTTATTTTTTAATATACTTTCTTTGATATTTTCTTTTAGAATTTCTACTTGGTCTTTATAACTATTTAAAAATGTATCTAAACTTACATTATTTTTTGCTGCAATTTTTGATAATTCCTCGTTTATCTCTAGGGAATTTACACCTAATTGAAATTTTTTAGCTAAAGCAACACATAGTTTATTTTGAATTAAAGCTTGCAATGCTTCACTTTCAGATATATTCATATTTTGTGATAAAGTTAATATATCAAGTGATGTTATTGGTTCGTTATTTACGCTTGCTATTATGGCTGCTACTGGTTCAGCACTTAGAAATTTTGCTATACATAGTAGTATAAAAACTTTTTTCATTTATTAACCTTTAAGAAGTAATTTTATGGGATTATAACAATAAAAATTTCACAAAAGGTCAATATAGTGATAATAACTAGATTTGCACCCTCTCCGACAGGGTTTTTACATATTGGTGGATTAAGAACAGCACTTTTTTCTTATCTTTACGCTAAAAGAAATAATGGTAAATTTATTCTTCGTATTGAAGATACAGATATGGCAAGAAATAGCGAAGAAGCAACCAAAGCTATTTTAGAAGCTTTTAAATGGGTTGATTTAGAAGTAGATGGGGAAATTACTTACCAAAGTAAAAGATTAGATATTTATAAAGAATATATTCAAAAATTACTTGATAGTGGCAATGCTTATTATTGTTATATGAGTGAATATGAGTTAAACTCATTAAGAGCAGAGCAAGAAGCTAGAAAAGAACGCCCTAAATATGATGGAAGATACAGAGATTTTAAAGGCACTCCACCAGAAGGAATTAAACCAGTTGTAAGGATTAAAGCACCGCTTGATGGAGAAATAATAGTAAATGATGGAGTAAAGGGCGAAATTAGATTTAACGCTGCTGATATTTTAGATGATTTTGTAATAGCTCGTGCTGATGGCACTCCTACTTATAATTTCGTAGTGGTTGTTGATGATGCTTTAATGGGTGTAACTGATGTTGTTCGTGGAGATGACCATCTTTCAAATACTCCAAAACAAATAATAATTTATGAAGCTTTAGGCTTTAAGGTTCCTAATTTTTATCATTTAGCTATGATAAATGGAGAAGATGGCAAAAAACTTAGCAAAAGACACGGAGCAACCGATGTTATGGAATATAAGGCTTTAGGATATTTGCCTGAAGCTTTACTAAATTTCTTATTAAGATTAGGGTTTTCAAACAAAGACCAAGAAATATTTTCAATGCAAGAAATGAAAGAATGCTTTACATTTGATAATGTTAGCAAAGGTGCAAGCACATATAATGCACAAAAATTAGAATGGATTAATGCTCATTATATAAAAAGCGTTAGCGATGAAAGATTAGTAAATGCTTGTAAAGATTTAGGATTTGATTTTTCAAGTGTTAAGAATTATTCATTCTTATTAACAATGTTAAGGGAAAGAGCTAAGACTTTAATAGATTTGATAAATAGTGCAAAAATTATTATAAACGAGCCAAATTCTTACGAAGAAAGTGGAGTTACTAAGTTTGTAAATGATAATAGTAAAGCTTTATTTATTAAATTTATAGAAAATTTAAAACCAGCAAATAGTGAGGCTGAGTATGAAAATAACACTAAAGAATTTTTAGTGAATAATAATGCTAAGATAAAAGACATAGCACAATTAATAAGATTAGCACTAACAGGAACAACAATTAGTCCTAGTATTTATGCTATGATGGAATTTTTAGGAATAGAAGAAATAATAAAAAGATTTAACAAATTTTTAAAGGAGATATAATGGCAAATTTAAGAGAAGATGCTTTAAGGTATCATATAGGTGGTAAATTAGGAACCGAGATTAAGACTCCTATGAGTGAGTATTCAAGTTTAAGTTTAGCGTATTCACCAGGTGTTGCATATCCTTGCGAGGAAATAGCAAAAGATGCTAGTTTAGCTTATAAATATACTAGTAAAAGAAATTTAGTTGCAGTTATTAGTGATGGTTCAGCTGTGCTTGGACTTGGAAATATTGGTGGTATTGCTGGAAAACCTGTTATGGAAGGAAAATGTTGTCTATTTAAAAAGTTTGCAGGTGTAGATGCGTTTGATATAGAGCTAGAAACTCAAGATACAGAAGAGATTATTAAAACTGTTCGTGCAATAGCACCTACATTTGGTGGAATTAATCTTGAAGATATTCAAGCACCAAAATGTTTTGAAATTGAACAAAGATTACAAGATTTAGGTATTCCTGTAATGCACGACGACCAACACGGAACAGCTATTATTAGTGCAGCAGGTCTTATTAATGCTTGTGATTTAATAGGTAAAAAATTAGAAGATTTAAAAGTAGTTGTTTGTGGTGCTGGCGCAGCTGGTATTGCTTGTGCTAAAATTTATAAAGATTTAGGTGTAAAAAATATTTATTTAGTTGATACAAAAGGTGTTATCAATACTCGTAGAACTGATTTAAATAAATATAAATTAGAATTAGTAAGAGAATGTGAAGAAAATACACTTGAAGAAATTATGAAAGGTGCTGATGTTTTCTTAGGACTTAGTAAAGCAGGAATGCTAACTGAAACTATGTTAAAATCAATGGCAAAAGACCCAATAGTATTTGCTTTAGCAAACCCTGACCCAGAAATCATTCCAGATGATGCAAAAAGAATTCGTTCAGATGTTATCGTAGCTACTGGAAGAAGCGATTATGACAACCAAATCAATAATGTTTTAGGCTTTCCATATATTTTCCGTGGAGCATTAGATGTTCATGCTACTAAAATTAGTTCAGGAATGAAACTTGCAGCCGCTAGAGCTATTAGCGAATTAGGACGTCTTGAAGTTAGCGAAAAAACTAAAAAATTATATGGCAAAGACTTAAAATACGGAAGAGATTTAATAATACCAAAACCATTTGATGAGCGTGTTAGAGCGTGGGTTAGTACAGCAGTTGCTAAAGCGGCGTTTGATGAGGGTTTAGCTGGTATAAAAGAATTTGATGATAAGGCTTATTTTGAAAGACTTTCAAATGAAAGTAATTAAAAATAAATTAGTATCAACATATTTAGCGAAAATTAGAGATAAAAATACATCTTGTAGAGAATTCCGTGAGCATATAAAAAAGCTTAGCGGATTTGTGATTTATGAAGCTTGTGAATTTTTAAGCACAGAAAAAGTGGAGGTTCAAACTCCACTTATGCCTTGTGAGTGCGAAGTTATCAGTGATGATATTGTAATAGTGCCTATTTTAAGGGCTGCACTTGGTATGAGTGATATTGCACTTGATTTATTAGGTAAGGCTAGCGTGGGATTTTTAGGCATTCAACGCAATGAAGAAACGCTTGAGCCTGAATTTTTCTTTGAAAAATACCCACAAGATATGCAAAATAAAACCGCAATTATAATTGACCCTATGTTTGCAACAGGCGGAAGTGCTATTGCAGCTGTTGATAGATTAAAAAAAGTAGGCGTAAAAAAAATAATTTTTGCTAGTATAATAGCGGCACCTGAGGCGGTTAGTAAAATGAAAGCAAAGCATCCAGATGTAGCATTAATTACTGCTTGTTTGGATAAAGGGCTGAATGAAAAAGGCTATATTATCCCAGGTCTTGGTGATGCTGGTGATAGAATTTTTAATACTTTAAAGGATTAATATGAAAAAATTATTAATGTTTTTAGGTTTATTTGGATTTTTAAATGCTGATGTAACTAATGTGAAAATTAGCGAATTTGATTTTTCAAATAATGAGAATTTAATTGATGTTAGAATGCCGAAAGAGTATGCTGAAACAGGCGTTGTAAATGGTGCAAAACTGATTACATATTTAAATGAAGATGGAAGTATAAATCCGGAATTTTTAAACGAAGTTAATAAAAATTTTGCAAAGGACAGCAAGATAGCAATTATGTGTAAAAGTGGCAAAAGAAGTGCAATGGTAACTAAAATGCTTGAGCAAAACGGCTTTACTAATATAATAAATCTTGATGGTGGAATGAACGAATTATTAAAGACAGATATTAAATTAGTTCCATATCAAAATTAATTTTTAATCCTATTTTAAATTCTTTTTAAAATAGGATTTATTTAAGTATTCCTTGATAGCCTGTATTAAAAAGTGCTTGATTTATTATGCTTTCGTTAAGTTCTTTATCGCTTTTAATTATCGCTGTTTTATTTTCTAAACTAACATTTACTTTATTTACTCCATCAATTTTTAGTAGTGCCTTTCTAACAATTGCCGTGCATAATGGACAATGTATTTTAGGAATTTCTAAAGTGTATTCATAAGCATTTAAAACACTTAAAAATAAGCTTAACAATAATATTTTTTTCAAATCATTGCTCCTATAATTTCAGGATAAAATATGATAAATAATAATGCAAGTCCTATTAAAAATAATCTGATTTTATTTTTTTGATTTAGTTTTTTATAGACAAATATGCAATATAAAATGCAGGTTGCAATCCCTAAATATACTCTAAAAGGTGCTAAAAAATCAAAATTAACAAGGCTTACTCCAAATATCAAAAAACTAATAGCTCCAACACAACAAAGGCTAGAGCTAATAGCTAAGATAAACATTGATATTAAATATTTTTTCATATTTGTTTTGAAGTGTATTCATATACAAATTCATTAGGTGAATAATAATCAATAGTATTTGAATCAACTTCAGCATATACATAGCCAAAATTATTAAGCGGTGCTTGAGCTGGGCGTGGAATTAGCACGAAATCTCTTTTAGTATTAAACTCGCACCAACACATTTCCCAATTGCCGAATTGAAATTCTCTTAATTTTTGTATCCCACTATCATTATTATCTAGGTTTAAAGATAATTTAACTTTAGCTACATCAGCAGGATCGCAAGGAATCCACCCATAGCCTTTTAGATAAAACTCCGCCCTACAATGTTGAGCTTTTGTTATATTTTCTTTACTACCCATTGCAGCATAAAATCTACTCGCACCTAAACGAATTCCAAAGCACTCTCTAGCAGGAATATTAATACTTCTTAAAAGTGCTACAAAAACAGAGCTAATATCAGTGCATTTGCCATAAAGTTTTTTACTTTCTAAAATAGCCTTAGCATCACCAATTCCACACCCAATTACGCTCTCATCACGAGTAAAATTAAGTGCTACCCAATCATAAATAGCTTTTGCTTTTTCTAAATCGCCTTTTATACCTTTTGTAATTTTTAGTGCATATTCTTTTACTATTCCACTAGTAAAAATATGTTCGCTTGGTTTTAAATATTGTGCGATACTTTCGTCTAATTTCTCGTTTTCATTAAAATTAACTTTAGAAAAATCAGTAATTCTATCGTGAGTTTTAATGCTAAATTGTGTTATTAATTCAGCTTTTACATTAGAAAAACTTGCATATAAACTATTAGTTTCAAAATCACTTAAATAAATTTCATTGTAATTTCCACTATTTACAATATCACTTGTAAGGTATTGATATGAGCGTGATTTTGGTAATGGAAGCCATATTTTGCTAACTTCGCCTAATTCGCTTAAATTATGTTTTAAGCTTACAATGTATTCTTTACTATCGTCTTTTGTTGCTTGAGTATTATTTACTAAAGGTGTTTCATTCGCACTTAGTAAAGTGTTTGCTGCAACTGCAGACGATAAAGTTAAAAATGTTCTTCTTTTCATAACTTTATCCTTGTGTGAAATAAACTTTTATTTTAAATTATTTTATTTAATAATAAATTTAGTTTTTTAATGGTTTTTATGTTATTATTGACCTTTACATTTTTACAAAGGAAAATTATGGCTAAAGATGATGTAATAGAAATTGACGGCGAAGTTATTGAAGCTTTACCAAATGCAACTTTTAAAGTTGAGCTTGATAACAAACACGTAATTTTATGCCACATTGCGGGTAAAATGAGAATGCACTATATTAAAATTATGCCAGGAGATAGAGTAAGAGTTGAGCTAACTCCTTATAGTCTTGATAAAGGACGCATTACTTATAGACACAAATAATTTAGCACTTTTTATGGTGCTAAATTTCTAAATTATTTTTTATTTACCATTCATTTATCTTGGGGGGGGGTATAATCACTCCAAAGGAGATAAAATGAGTGATTTAACTACAAACGAAAATCAAAATGAAAACAAATATGATTTGTTTAAAGGCGTTTTGTTAGTTAATAATAACGACGTTACTCAATATGGTTTAATTTATATGAGTGAAATAGAAATAACTGCAAAATCCACAATTAACTATGAAGATGCAGAAAAGTCATTAAAAAATCTAGCTAGTTATTTAGGTTTTAATTGTGTTTTAAATATAGTAAGAGATAGCTATACTGATAGTATGCAAACATCAGGGACTATGCATACAGAGGGTAGGGTTGTTGGTGTTTTTTCTAACTCTTATAAATCAAGGTCTACAATCAATACAGAAACTAAAGTAAATAATAATTTTAGAATAAAAGGCACTTTAGCAATCATAGGTAAGCCAAATCCTAATGGAGAAAGTCTAAATTTAAACGCTATTTTAGAAAGAGCAAATATAGTTTATGAATGCCAAAGCACTACTCAGCCTATTTACGAGGCAAATTGTATATTAGAAGGAATAGAGCATGATATTTGGGTTATTCCAAGTATTATTATTGGTACTTTTTTAGCAATTATAACAGCTGCTATTGTTGGGTTTAATGTTGGATTTTTTATGTTACATATTATTTTGTTCTGTTTTTTAGGTATAGCTTTTTTATCATTTTATTTGCCTTAAAAAATAAAAAGAAATAAAGAAGTAAATATTTTATGCGCAAATGAATTAAAACTAAAAGACCTTGCTAAAAAATATGGTGATGAAATGATAGCTATTTATAAAGCCACATCAAAAGCAAGTATTAAACATATAGGAGCATAAATGAGAACTGTAGAAATAATAAATAATTTTTATGATTTTAAACAAGGTGAATATGCTATAGCATTTCATAAAATGGCTTACGGAAGTGATTTAGAAGTATCAAATAATATGAGATTAATAAAAAATGTAAAACTAAATATAATTAAAAAAATAAATTATATCTTTATTTTATACCCAGTAGCTGTTATATTTAGTGGTATAGCTTGGTGGGTGTTTGTTGGTGAAACGAAGAATGATATGTTTGATAATTTCGGGATTTTTATTTTCTTGATTATTATAGAAATAATAGTCTATAAAAAATATCTAAAGCATAAAATTAAATTTTAATCAATAGTGATTTAAATTCCAAGTGGAATTTGAATCCGTAATTAGATTATTTTTATAATATGCTCTATTTTATTTTTATCTAGTATTTTTGAAACTTCACTTATATTAGGGCATTCTACTTAAACACTTATTTTGCATCATTTGAGAGTTATCTTGGCGTTGAGACTAATTTATTATAAATATTCGCTTAATTTAACACCTGTTCTCTCTTATGCTCTCCAAAGATTTAAATTATAAACAATCAAATCTATTTATTAAATTTTTTATAAATAGATTAGTATTATTGGCAGTACAATAAAACCAAGTGGTGTAAAGCATAAGATAGTTGAGATTACTAATATTATTTTTTCTTTATTAGAAAATTTACAATCGGTTTTGGTTGTTCTATTAGATTGATATATTTTATTATATTTTCTTCACTAAAATTATAATCGTTATTTTCTATCATTAAATCAAAAGCCATTGCAAAATCACCTGTTTTGTTTGTTATATTTTCTTGCATTTTTACTCTCCCATGTGTTTTATTGTTACATTTTTAGAACATATTTTATAAATTGTTACAAAATCTTTACCGTATCTATCAAGCAATTCTTTTAAAGAATTTTCATATTTAACCAATGTTTCTACATGATTTTTAACAAGTCCTGCTCTTGTAAAATTTGCAAAGATATTCATCGGAAATATTGAGAGTTTTTGTTCTATATTTTTTATATGTAAATTTGCATAATAAATATTTCTTGCTGTATCTATACATTCTAAATATATTTTTTCTTTTTCTTTAAAAATTATTTTTAAAGTATTTGCATTTGGATTTGGTTTGCCGATAATACCTAACAAACCTTTAATTGTAAATACATTGTTTGTTTTTGTAATGGATTTTATAGTAGAAGCTGTTTTGACAACATAATTTCTTGAAATTTCAAAAGGATTTGGACTAGCTTTCATAGTTCCTTTTGTATCCATTATACCGGTCGTGCTTGTATTATCTGTATATTGCTCTTTAGTAACTTTTAGAACACAATTAAAACCAAAAAATTTGCCAATGCTTTTAGATTTTTTTCAGCATCTTTATAGTCTTCTTTAGATATAGAAATAATTTCAATTTCACTTAAATAAACTAAATCATAACCTACTATTTCATAGTTATCACTTAAAGCAACGCCTTTAAATAATTCATATTTGTTTTCGTTTGTTGATAATTCACTCATTAGTTCTCCTTTTGAGTGATTATACCCCCCCCCCCAAGTTAAACAAATAGTCAATTATATTTTAATATAAAATAAAATTTTCTTAGAATTTAAATCTGTAATTAAATAATTTTTATAATATGCTCTATTTTATTTTTATCTAGTATTTTTGAAACTTTGTTTATATTGGGATATTTCACATAAATATTCATTCAGTAATCATTTTAAAATTTTTTTAGAGTTTGAGTTTACTAAAAATATATAATAAATATAGTTAGATCAAGTTATTTTAATATGGTAATAGAATTTAATAGAGTAATAATTGTGATATATCTTATTAGTTATTTTTTCTTATAGTAAAAAAATAAAAAATCCTTAAATAATTTAGCACTTTTTGGTGCTAAATCAATATTCATCATCAAAATTATTATCTAGGTCGCAATAATTTTCTACAAAGTCAATGTTATCATAATAGTCATCAATGTAGTGACTCATTTCTTTTCTAGTTTCATCAAGCGTTTTTTGATCAAATTTATATCTTGTCTTGTCTAATATTTCTGGTTCTTTTTTGCATCTACATTCTGCTAAATATTTTGATGCAGTGAAATTACTATTTTTTATATTTTTTTCAATAAATGTTAGACATTGTTTTTTATTTTCTTGATTTTCTTTTTTGTTAAAAATATAGCCTAAGATTGATTTTTCGTTTTTTAATATTAAAATTTCATTTATATTATTGTTATTTTTTTGTTTTATCACTATATTTTTATTATATTTTTTTCCGTTTTCATCCACTAAAATATAATCATTATTGTTTTTTAAAATCATTTCATAATATTTAGAATTCATCTCGTTACAAATATTTTCATTTATAAAAATATGTTTTGCTGTATGAATTTCATCATCAAAATCTTTAGAATTTTCAGTTATTTTAAATTCAAAAGTTTTTAAATATTTATAATTATCATCTGAATTATCATAAAATGAAATTTGACGAGCTATATTTTGCAATAAAGCATCACTTGCAGTGTTACCTAATAATGTAATTAACTGATTCTTATTTTGTGTTGAGAAAAAATATTCTACTTTAAATTCTCTACACACGCTAACTTCAGGAATGCTATTTTTATCAATTATTTTATGTGCTTCATCTAAGAATATGCTTGTTGGTTTTTTGTTTTTAATTTCTTTAAGAATATTAAAAATACATTTATTTAAAATCATATTTATATTATTTGTAAGATAAGAGCAATTTATTATAAATATAAAATTTTGTGAAAGTAAATCTCTTAAACAGCCCTTGTCATTGTTGATACTTTCATTCATTGCTAAATCTTTTATATAGTTAGCACAGCATTCAATAACACCTTTATTACCCGTACTACTACTTGTACTCTCTAAGTTTTCGTCAGTAAATGGCTCTAAAAATTCACAACTTTTATAAATTTTATTAGCTAAAAATATATTGTAATCATTTTTCAAACCTATTTTTGTTCCTAAATGAACGCTTAAAATATAATCTTTACAAAAACTGCATAATTTTGAAATTTCTTTTGTGTTTAAATATTGATAAATTGTGTTAAAGCTTAGTTCTTTTGGTAGATTAAAATCGTTAAAATTTTTATAGAATTTTTCATTTTTAAATTTAATAGTTAATTCAATTAAGTCTTTTAATGCCATAAAAAGTGCCTTTGCTGATTTTGCCCAGTAGTCCATTTTTGATTCATCAATAAAAATTAAATCAAAATCTTTGTCATTTAATTCTTTTAGCAAGTTAAATTTGCATCCTAATGGGTAGCCAAGTAATTTTATATCATTAAATCTATCTTGTGACAAAAACATAACTTGTTCGTATAAATTTCCTTTGTAATCGAATACTATTAGGTTGTGGTTTAATTCTAATCTGTTTTTTATGTTAGGTAGGACAAAGCTACTTGTTTTTCCACAACCAGTTTGTCCAAAACATATTGAATTTGTAAATTCACAAGGAATTATTGCATTTTCTTTAAAGGTTGAAAAGTTATTGTCTGTATTTTTGTTTTCATTATTATTTAAAAATCCTATAGTATTTATTAACATTTTAACTCCTTAATTTTTAATTTATTATTAATAATAAGTTAATTTTAGTTAATAATCAATGAATTTAAGATAAAAATTAAAATTTTATTTATTTTTACTATTATAAAAACATAAAAAATATTATAAAAAGAAAAAATAATTATTTTATTTCTTTTTATAATAAATTATTATTTAATTATTCTTATATAAAATAAGGTATGAAGTTAATAATTTTAAATTGTTGTAAGTAAATTTTTATCGTATTTTTTATTTATTATTTTATATACGATTAAATATCAGAACTAATATAAGTACAAATTAAATATTTTTATTTTAATTATTTAATAAATAATTATTTTAGTTAAATATTAATTTAAAATATTATTTTAATTAAATAATTTTTATTATATGTTCTATTTTGTTTTCGTTTAAAATTTGTGAAATTTCATCAACATTAGGACATTCTACATAAACACTCATTCCGCAATCGCTTGAAAATTCCCTTGGCGTTGAGACTAATTTATTATAAATCTTAGCCTTATTTAACACTTCTTCACTCATAAAAGCACAAGCACTAGTATGCACTAAAATATAAGCCTTAATCATTACTAATCTCCTCTAAAGCCTTTATTAAATACTTAGTTTCATCTAAATTATTATGCACTCCAAAAGCAATTCTAATGCTTCCACCTTTACTAAAAGTGCCTAAGAGTTTATGAGTTAAAATAGAGCAATGAAGCCCACTTCTAACGCATATTTTATAATCTTTATTTAGCTTATCAGTAGCCTTGCTTATGTCTATATTTTTAAAAAGAATTGAAACATTATTAATGGAGTTTTTTATATCGTGTATTATGATACCTTTAGCATTTGCTAAAAAATATTCTCTTAATTCAAGGTTTTTTTGATAAATATTTTCTATTCCTATTTGTTCTATATAATCAATACTATTAAAAAGTGATGCTATGGCGTGGTAATTTAAGCTCCCAGCTTCGTATTTATCGGGTAAAAATTCTGGCATTTTTTCACTATCGCTAAAACTACTTGTCCCGCCATAAATTAAAGGTTCAAGCAAATTTATATCAAAATCATCGTTTATTAAAAGTCCTCCTAAGCCACTTAAAGATAATAATCCTTTATGGGCACTAAAACATAAAAAATCAACTTTATTCATAATATCATTCATAGTAATTGTGCCTACACTTTGTGCAGCATCAAGCATAAAAAATGTTTTATTAATTTTAGCTAATTCACTTAGCTCATCAACATTTGCCATTTTACCACAGACATTATTTACATGGGTGCTTATGAGTAATTTTGCGCCTTTTAGCATATCATAAGCAACTTTTAAATCAAGGCTAAAATCACTTTCGCAAGGAATTATTCTAAGCTCTAAATTAAGTTTAGCTTTAAGATGATTTAAAGTTCTAAAAACAGCATTATGTTCATAATTTGTAATAACTACAATATCATTTTGCTTTAAAAGTCCATTTAAAACTATATTTATGCTATGAGTTGCTCCACTTGTAAAAATAACTCTTCTAATGTCTTTTAAGCCAAATAAATTTGCTAGTTTTTTTCTAGTTTTAAAAACAATCCTAGCTGTATCAAAACTCATATCATAAGCGCCCTTACTAGGATTTACAAGACCTGTAAAATCCATTATATTAGGAGCTTTTGGATATGAGCTTGAAGCGTTATCAAAATAATAATATTTATCCATTTTGTATTTTAAATATTATATCATTTTCATTTTCTACTTTTGCAATTATTTTATATTTGCTATTTTTTATAAGCCTTTCAATATTACTTGCACTTGCCCCATAGCTAGTTATTACTTTTATATTTTTTTCACCATTATCTATAAGATTTTTGAGCATTATTACTGGTTCAGGACAGTTAAGTCCTCTTACATCTAATTCAATCATCTTTTATTCCTTGCAAATATTCCTATAAAAATACAAAAAACTATTCCTAAAATTACTGCAATAGGAGCGTTTTCACCTATTCCTGCACCCGAACTAGCAAGTGCAAAATTATGTGCAAAAGCTGCACCAAAAAGTAAACCTAATACAAAAATACCAGCATCGCTATCACCTTCTCCAGCTAATACTAATTGTCTTCCAGGACAACCTCCAGCAAATGTAAAAGCAAGACCTGATAAAAACATTCCTAAGAAGTTCCAAATAAAATCATTATGTGCTATAGGTTGTTCGTTAAATCCAATTTTTGTAAATCCAAAAATTAAATTTGTGATTATAGCAAATACAATTAATGCTATTAGTCCTTGTAATAAATGACTATCTTTTAAAATTATCATATCTCTAATTGCACCAACTGAACAAAATCTACTTTTTTGAAATAAAAATCCTAAGAAAATTCCAACAACAAGTGAGATTAAAATAGGAGCATGTAATGAACCTGGACCTTTAGCAGAAAAGTCTATAAATTTAAAATCAGTATTAGTTTTAAGTACTAAAAGTATCAATAAAATTAAGGCAAATAATATAAAAATGTAGCCATTTATATTTGAGCTTATATAATTTCTTCCTAAACTAAAACCTTTTTTTAAAAATATTACAGCAACCCAAATTCCAGCGAGAAAACCAAAAAGCCCAGCAATAGCACTTAGGTCCCCAGCACTAAGTCTTAAAAACATTCTCCAAGGACATCCTAAGAACACTAAAGCGCCAATCATTGCAAATACACCTAAGAAAAATCTAATTATAGGACTTGAACCCATTCTAGGACGATATTCTTTAGCTAAAAATGCACTTAAAAATGCACCTAAAACAAGCCCAATAATCTCAGGTCTTATATATTTAACTATACTAGCATTATGAAGCCCTAAAGCTCCAGCAATATCTCTAGTAAAACACGCAGCACAAACCCCCATATTTGCAGGGTTTCCAAAATACACCAAGACAGGAGCTAAAATTCCAAAACAAGCCCCAGCCAATATAGGCAATAACGCTAATTTCATAATAAACCTTTCAAATGATTTTATAACGACAGCTTGTAATGAATGTGTCGTGCTTAATACTTAAGCCTAATAATCTTTATTCTATCTATTTATTTTAAATTCATAGAAATTATTTTGTTTAATGTTATATTAATGTTATTTTGATATTATCCTAACTTTTTGCAATTTATCTGTGTGAAGAAGTAATATTTGAGTGAATTTTCCACCATTTAAATATTAGTTGGTAATTCGTGATACCTAAAAATGCAGATTGTAAAAAAGTGGAAAGCAAATTATTTTTTAGGAGACAAGATGAAAGTAAGACCATCTGTTAAGAAAATGTGCGACAAATGTAAAGTCGTTATGAGAAAAGGCGTTGTTCGTATTATTTGCGAAAATCCAAAACACAAACAAAGACAAGGATAAGGTATGGCTCGTATTGCAGGTGTTGATTTACCAAAGAAAAAAAGAATTGAATATGGCTTAACTTATATCTATGGTATAGGTTTATTTACTTCACGCAAAATTTTAGCAGCAGTTGGAATAGATCCAAACAAGCGTGTATATGAATTAAGCGAAGATGAAGCAGCAAATATTCGTAAAGAAATCCAAGAACATTATTTAGTTGAGGGTGATTTAAGAAAACAAGTTGCTATGGACATTAAAGCTTTAATGGATTTAGGTTCATATCGTGGTTTAAGACATAGAAAAGGTTTACCAGTGCGTGGTCAAAAAACTAAAACAAATGCTAGAACTCGCAAAGGTAAGAGAAAAACCGTTGGTGCAAAAGCGTAAGGATAGATAATGGCTAAGAGAAAAGTAGTTAAGAAAAAAGTAGTTAAAAAGAATATTGCTAAAGGTGTAGTATATATTAGTGCAACTTTTAACAATACAATGGTAACAGTTACAGATGAAATGGGAAATGCAATTGCATGGAGTAGTGCAGGTGGTTTAGGATTTAAAGGTTCTAAAAAATCAACTCCATTTGCTGCTCAACAAGCGGTTGAAGATGCTTTAAATAAAGCTAAAGAACACGGAATTAAAGAAGTTGGTATTCGTGTTCAAGGTCCTGGTAGCGGTAGAGAAACTGCTGTTAAGAGTGTTGGTGCAGTTGAAGGTATTAAAGTTACTTTCTTAAAAGATATTACACCATTAGCACATAATGGTTGCAGACCACCAAAACGCCGTCGTGTATAATATAAGTATAGGAATATAGGAGAAATAGTATGGCAAGATATACTGGACCAGTAGAGAAAATTGAAAGAAGATTAGGCGTTAGCCTTGCAATGAAGGGTGAAAGAAGACTAGCTGGTAAGAGTGCTTTAGATAAAAGACCTTATGCACCAGGTCAGCATGGTCAAAGAAGAGGTAAAATTAGCGAATACGGTTTACAATTAAGAGAAAAGCAAAAAGCTAAATTTATGTATGGTGTAAGCGAAAAGCAATTTAGAAGTTTATTTAATGAAGCTGCTAGAAAAGATGGAAATACAGGTTCTATTTTAATTCAATTCTTAGAACAAAGACTTGATAATGTTGTTTATAGAATGGGCTTTGCTACAACTCGCCGTTTTGCAAGACAACTTGTAACTCACGGACATATTTTAGTAAATGGTAAAAGAGTAGATGTTCCAAGTTATAGAGTATTACCAGGCGCTAAAATTGAAGTTGTAGAAAAAAGCAAAAACAATCCTCAAATAGTAAGAGCAGTTGAACTTACAAATCAAACAGGTATTGTTGAGTGGGTTGATGTTGAAAAAGATAAAAAATATGGAATTTTCACAAGAAAACCTGAGAGAGAAGAAGTTGTCATTCCTGTTGAGGAAAGATTCATAGTAGAGCTATACTCTAAGTAATAAGGAGTAGCAAATGAGAAAAGTAGTTACAACAGCTCATATGCCAACTGAATTTACAATTGAAAGTTTAGGCGAGAATAAAGCACGTATAAATGCTTGGCCTTTTGAAATTGGTTTTGCTATTACTTTGGCACATCCATTACAAAGGCTTTTATGTTTAAGTGCTATAGGCTATGCAGCAACTGCTATTAAAATTGATGGAGTAAGTCATGAATTTGATAGTAAAAGAGGTATGTTAGAAGATATTTCTTTGTTTATTATCAATATTAAAAATATGCGTTTTAAGATTAAAAACGAAGATAGTAAAAGAGAAGAGATAAGTTTTAGCTTCAAAGGGCCTAGAGAAATTAAAGGTAGTGATTTAGCCAATAATGTAATTGAAGTTGTTAACCCTGATAACTACATTGCTACTATAAATGAAGATACTGAATTGGATTTTACCCTTATCATAGAAAAAGGCATTGGTTATGTTGCTAGTGAAGAGTTAAGGGAAAGAACTGAAAGTGGTTTTATAGCACTAGATGCGTTTTTTAATCCTGTAAGAAATTCAATATATAGGATTGAAAATGTTTTACATGAAGATAATCCTGATTACGAGAAGATTGTTTTTGAAATCACTACTGATGGGCAAATTAGCCCTGTTGATGCTTTTAAAAATGCTTTAGAATCTATGTATCAGCAAATGTCAGTATTTAATAAAATCACAACTACTAGTCCTAAAACTTTTGGCGAAGAACAAGTAGAAGAAATAGATTTAGGACCTTTATTAAAAAGTGTTAAAGAATTAGGTCTTAGTGTTAGAAGTAGTAATGGATTAGAAAATGCTAATATAGAATACATAGGTGAATTAGCGTTAATGAGTGAACATGATATTAATAATTTAAAAAATGTTGGTAAAAAATCTGTTGATGAAATTACTAACGCTATGAGAGAAATTGGTTATCCTATAGGAGGTAGTGTTATAGATTCTTATAAGGATAAGTTAATTGAAAAAATAAATGAAATAAAGCTAACAAAGGATAATAAATGAGACATGGACATGGATATAGGAAGTTAGGACGTACTAGTTCTCATCGTGCGGCTTTACTAAAGAATTTAAGTATTGCTATTATTAAAAGTGGCAAAATTGAAACAACTGTAGAAAAAGCTAAAGAATTAAGATCTTATATTGAAAGATTAATAACTCGTGCAAGAGTTGGAGATTTTAACGCACATAGAGCAGTATTTGCAGCTTTACAAGATAAAGAATGTACAAATAAATTAGTAAATGAAATAGCACCAAATTATAAAGAAAGAAATGGTGGCTATACAAGAATTATTAAAACAAAAACTCGCCGTGGTGATGCAGCTACTCTAGCTTATATTGAGCTAGTATGAAAATTGAGTGCTTATGCACTCAATTTATTTTATTACTATATTTTGATTTCATAATTTTTTAATTTTTAATAGAGTATGGTTTTTAATTTGTAATTTATTACAAATATAGTTAAGGATGTATTAATTATAAAATTAAAGAATTATTATATTTGATTAAATAAATTTGATAAAAACAAATTAATATTATAATTGCAATATAATTCATATTCTTTATTTAATGTATATAGTTGTTACTATTTGTTACATATTATATATATTTTTTTATTTATCAAATGATATGTGTTATTATAAATTTATATTATAAATTATTTTTTTATATAAGTAAAATAATCATCTTGTAGGTTTTTTTAATAATTTTCAATATTCTACTAATGTTAATTTATAATTTTTTTTAATAAAAAATTTAATAATATTTAATAATTTTTTTTTAAAAAATATATATTTTTAATCTAATATTTATTATAATAAATTAATTATTTAAATTAAGCGAGGTTTTATAATGGGAAAAATTCATGATTATGTGATTTGTAATCCTAGTTTATGTATAGCCTGTAAGGCTTGTGAGAAAGCCTGTATAAAAAGTGCTTATAAACGAGGAAAATTAGACAAAAATCGTCTAATAGTACTTGAGCTAGACAATATGCACATGCCTAATCAATGTAGACAATGTGATGATGCACCTTGTGCTAATGTATGCCCAACAGCTACTTTACAGCTTAAAAATGGGATAGTAAGTCTTAGTGAGAATACTTGTATAGGTTGTAAGTTGTGTACTATTGCATGTCCTTATGGTGCTATTAGAATAGATGCTGAAAATATTCCATCTATTAAAGAAAATAATAGTGATAGCTTAGGATATGAAAGTGTGATCGGTAGAAAATCTATAGCTGTAAAATGTGATACATGTGCTGGTAATCCTGCCTGTGTAGATATTTGTCCTAAAGGAGCTTTGATTTTCATTAAGTCTAATAAAGAGCATGTTTTTGGCAAAAAATTAAAAGTAGATGTTAGTGATTTTATAGCTAAATTAGGAGGACAATAATGGGTTGTATATTGTGTCTTTATTTGTTACTTGGGATATTTTGTTTATTGTCTTATAAATTTCAAAATATTGCGAAATTTATTGGTTTTGGTGGTGCTTTTTTATTAGGTTTGGTATCTTGTTTATTTTTTGTATTAGGTTTATACAATCAACATATTTTTGTTTTACCTACAAATTTATTATTTGAAACTAATTTTGAAGCTAATAATTTAGAAAATTTTTTCTTAACAATAGTTTCTTTAATAACCAGTTTCGGTTCTATTTATTCATTGGATTATTTAAAAAATAAAAATGTAAATTTAGCAGTGTTTGCTAGTTTATATAATTTTTTTATTTTATCTATGTTTTTGGTCATTCTTTCTAATAATGTGTTTTCTTTTATACTTTTATGGGAGGTTATGACTATTTTATCAGCACTATTTTTATATTTTAATGATAATAGTAAAGATATTTTAAAGGCTGTTTTAGTTTATATAGGCGTAGCTCAGTTTGGAGCATTTTTAATGGTAATAGCATTATTAATTATGTCAAGTAGTGCAGAGTCAATATATTTTAGTGATTTTAAAAATATAAATCTTACTCAAAGTTTAAATTATATATGCTTTTTATTATTAGTATTAGGTTTTGGTAGTAAAGCTGGGATTTTTCCTCTTCATGCGTGGCTTCCATTTGCATACAATATAGCTCCATATAATAGCGTTGCTTTAATGAGTGCTGTTATGGGTAAAGTTGCCATATTTGGTATTATTAAATTTACTTTATATCTTAATATTAGTGCAAGTATGGCATACACGATAATTATTTTAGGAATGATTAGTGCTGTTCTTGGTATTTTATATGGAGTAATTGAAAATAATTATAAAAAAGCTATAGGTTATAGTTCAATAGAAAACATAGGAATAATATTAATTGCTATAGGCGTAGGTCTTTATGGTTTAGCGATTCAAAACACAACTATTTCTATAATGGGTTTCTTAGCAGCACTATTTCATAGTCTTAACCATTCAGTATTTAAATCTTTATTATTTTTTGCAGCAGGAGCTGTAAATTCAACTGTTGGAACAAGTGATATAAATAAATTAGGTGGATTACATAAAAAAATGCCTTTAATATCTTATGCTTTTTTAATAGGTGCAATGGCTATTAGTGTTATTCCACCTTTAAGTGGCTTTATGAGTGAGTGGGTTTTATTTAAAGGAATAATTATTAGTGCTAGTAAAGGTGATGTTATAGCTAGATTAATGATGGTTTTAGCATTGCTTAGTATCGGAGTAGCTGGTAGCCTTGCTATTATGACTTTTGTAAAATTATATGGAGGTATATTCTTAGGTGAGCAAAGAAATGAAGAAATCCATAGCAAAGCAAAAGAAGGTGGTATTTTTACAATTATCCCACTTTATGTTTTAGCAATATTATCTATTTGTTTTGGTATTTTTTCAGGTTTTGTAATAAATAAAATAATTATATTGTGTAGTAGTATTATTAATGTTGAATATAGCGAAGAATATTTGGTTAGTATGCCTATTGTTACAATTATTTTAATTGCTATTTTGTTATTAGTATTTATTGCTTTAATGTTCGCTAAAATTAATAAAAATCCAGTAAGGTACACAAAACCATGGGCAACTGGATTTAAGTATAGTCCTAAAATGCAAATTTCATCTACTCCATTTACTGGAGATTTAAGAAGAATCTTATCGTTTTTTTATAGGCATGAAACCAAATTTAGCGATGATGGATATTTTACAAAATCTAAATATGAAATAATTGTAAAAGAGATTTTTTGGGATAAGATTTATGTACCATTAATTAATTTAAATTTAAAAATAGCTAACAAATTAAGTCCTATTCAAAATGGATATACAAATATATATGCTTTATATATAGTTGTTTATTTATGTCTTATGTTTGTAGTATCTTATTATTTATTATAAGGAGAATGTTATGAGTGATGTAGTTTTAATATTATTTCAGCTTTTAGCACTTTTGATGATAGCACCATTAATTGATGGTATAGCAAGAAAAATTCGTGCAAAATATCAAGCAAGAATTGGACCACCAATATGGCAAACTTACAGGGATTTAGCAAAGCTTTTTAATAGATCAAGGACTATGCCAACACATGCTAATCCTTTATATAAATTTGTTCCACATATATTGCTAACAATATCTTTAGCAATATTTTTAACATTGCCTATAACTTACGGTCTAAATTCGTTTATGTATGGCTATTCTGATATATTTATATTTTTATATTTAGATGCATTTTTTAGATTAGTTTTTGCCTTAGGCGGATATGATAGTGGTAGTCCATTTGCTGGAGTTGGTTCAAGTAGGGAAATGCTTTTAGGAATTTATGTTGAACCGATTGTTATACTTTCTTTGTGTGTAATTATGTTTGCATGCGGAACTAGTTCATTTTTAGAAATTAAATCTAATGTTTTAAATGGTGATTATGGATATATGGTTTCTAGTTTTGCTGTGGCTTCTATAGCATTTTTATGGGCTATGTATATAGAATCGGGTAGAAAACCTTATGATTTTGCTGAAGCTCATGAAGAATTACAAGAAGGATTATTAAGTGAATATTCAGGTAGAGATTTAGCATTAGTTCAGCTTAGCTTAATAATAAAACAATTCTGTGTTATAGGATTTTTCTTAGTATTATTTGAACCTTGGAATTTTTCTAATCCTGTTTTAGCAATGATAGTTTTTATTTTAGAGGCTAGTGCTTTATATATTTTAGGAATTTTTATAGATAACTTTAGCCCTAGATTTAAGATTACTTCAATGGTAAAACAAAGTGTTGCTTTTGCATCATCAATAGCAATTTTTTCAGCGATTTTATTTGTAGTAGGAGTTTAAAATGTTAGAAATTTTAACTGTATGTATGATGATATCAGCATTAGCTGCTTTTGGATTAAGAAACTATAAAAAAAGTGTATTAGCATATCAAATTTGTGCAACATTATTGGTTGCCACATTTTTTACGATTTATATGCAAACTGGTATAAAAGAATTACTCACATTATCAATAGTTGGAATATTTACAAAGGTTTTATTTGTTCCTATTGCTATGTTTTATCTTATAAAAAAATTAAATTTAGTAAGTGAAGATGAGCCAGTAGCTGGATTTTTCGTTTCTCCTGTAATTGCGGTATCTTTTTCTTTAGCAGTTTCAATGGGGCTTTATAATGTTTTTAAAGAGTTTGCTTTAATTAATATACCATTAGCACTTGTTGCGTCAGGTTTTATTTTTATGGTAGGTATTTTTGGATTTATATTAAGAAATTCATTTATCAAACAAATTTTATCTTATTGCTTATTTGAAAATGGTATTCATTTAACTATGGCTTTATTAGCATATGATGCTCATGAAATAGTAGAGCTTGGAATTTTAACTGATGCTATTTTTGCCGTAGTTATTATGGGGGTTTTAGCAATTAGATTTTATAAAAGTTATGGTAGCGTAGATACTTCTAAGGCTACTAATTTAAGGGGTTAATATGCAAATTTTACACTTATTAATAATCCAAGTATTTTGCGGTATTTTAATGTTTTTTATGCCTAATGATTTAAAGAAATTAAATTTTATGCATATAATTTTAAATTTAATTAATTCAATATTTATATTGTATTTTGTATATTTAGTAATTAAAAATGGAACTATGAGTGAATTTAATGAAATCTTAGCAATAGATTCAATAGGAGCTATATTTTTAATTTTAATAGCAATTACTGGATTTTTTACAAATCTTTATTCTACTAGTTATTTAAAATGGCAGTTAGAAAAAGGAACTTTTACTATAAAAAGAATAAGACATTATTATTCTCTTAGTTATATTTTTGTTTTTACAATGACATTAAGTTGCGTTGTTAATAATATGGCTTTACTTTGGGCTGCAGTTGAAGCAACTACATTAGCATCTGTATTCTTAGTAGCTATAAATAATGACAAAAAATCAACTGAAAGTGGCTATAAATATATAGTTCTTTGTTCTATAGGTTTGGCGTTTGCATTGTTTGCTACAGTGTTATTATATTCATCAAGTTATCATAGTTTTAGTTTAAGTAGTGATGCTATGTTGTTTTCAAAATTATTAGATAATGCTAGTAATTTAAACAAAGATGCACTAAAACTCGTATTTATTTTCGCATTAATAGGATATGGAACTAAGGCAGGTTTAGTACCTACTCATACTTGGTTGCCTGATGTACATGCACAAGGACCAGCACCTACATCATCTTTATTATCAGGTATATTGTTAAAATGTGCAATGCTTGCTTTAATTAGATTTTATGCTATAGTTGGTAATGCTGTTGGTTTTGATTTTGTTCAAGATGTAATGATTATAAGTGGAATTTTAACTTTATTTGTATCAGGATATTTTTTAATTACTCAGCATGATGTTAAAAGAATGTTTGCGTATCATTCTATAGTTCACATGGGGGTTATTGCGGTTGGTCTAGGAATAGGTTCGTTTTTAGGAGTATTTGCCGCATTATTTCACTGTTTAGCACATAGTTTTACTAAGGCGTTAGCTTTTTGCGTAACTGGTAATATTGAAAGAATTTATGGAACAAAAGATATGTTTAAAATGGGCGGTATGGTTTATATAGCACCTGTAACGACAGTGTTATTTGGAATTTCAATTTGTTCTTTAGTCGGTGTTCCTGGTTTTGCTATATTTTTTAGTGAATTTAATATTTTTAAAGCTGGTATTATGAGTGGTCAGTATTTATCAATAGCTCTTTTTGCTATAGCGTTATTAGTTATATTTATAGCCGATTTTTCACACTTTTTCTTATCAAGTTTTGGTAAGGTTGTTGGAGAAGTAAAATATAATAAAGAGATGACTTTTATTGAAAATTTACCATTGATAGCTTTAGCGATATTAATAATATTATTTGGTATTTATAATTTTTCTAGTTTTACATATTTACTAGATGAAAGTGCTAGAATTATTACAGGAGGAAAGATATGAGAGGCGATAAATTTATAAAATTAATAGAAGAAAAATTTAATATTTTAGAAACTACTAGAGAGCATGAAGAACAACTTACTATATTAGTTGATAGAAATGATTTACCAGCAGTTGTTAAATATATATATTATGATATAGGAGCATATCTTACTAGTATGATAGGTAATGATGAAAGAAGTATTAATAAAAATTATGCTTTATATTATGTTCTTTCAGTAGAGGGTTCTAAATTACCTAATGACCCGATAATACCTAATGAAGAGAAATGTTTTATTACCGTTAAAACATTAATTCCACCTAAAGAAATGACTTATCCTAGTGTTACTCCATATGTTCCTGCATGTGTGTGGTATGAAAGGGAAGTTTATGATATGTTTGGACTTGTTGCTGAAGGTTTACCTGATAAAAGAAGATTAATGTTAAGTGATGACTGGCCAAATGATTTATTTCCGCTTAGAAAAGATGCTATGGATTATCGTTTTAGACCAGAGATAACAAATCCAGAAAATGAACCTGAATTTACATTTAATGAACCAGATGGAGATTTAATTAATATCCCACTAGGACCTATGCATATTAGGAATGAAGAGCCAGGGCATTTTAGGTTATTTTGTGATGGTGATACTATAGTAGATGCTGATTATAGATTATTTTACATACACAGAGGTATGGAAAAATTAGCCGAAAATAGAATGAATTATGACCAGATGGGATTTTTAGCTGAGAGAATTTGTGGAATTTGTGGTTATGCACATTCAATCGCTTGTATAGAAGCAGCAGAACGTGCTGGTGGTATTGAAATTCCGCAAAGAGCACAGGCTTTAAGGATAGTTTGCTCAGAAATTGAAAGATTACACTCACTTTTATTAAATATAGGACTTGCTTGTGAAGCTACAGGAAATTATACAGCGTTTATGCACATATTTAAAATTCGTGAATATACAATGCAATTAGCTCAACTTGTAACAGGTGGTAGAAAAACTTATGGCAATGTAATTATTGGTGGATTAAGACGAGATATGACAGGTAATGAAATAAAGCAGTCTTTAGAAACTTTAGCAAATATTGAAATTCAAGTAAATGAAATTTGGGATGCTATAATGGATGATAAAAGGCAAGTAAAAAGATGGAAAGGAGTTGGGGTATTAGACCAACAAATTGCCCGTGATTTTTCACCAGTAGGTCCTAATATGAGAGGTTCTGGTATTATGCGTGATTATAGAATTGACCATCCATATGATTTTTATAAAAAAATTGAATTTACCCCATCTATTGGCGAAGGTGGAGATGTTTTTGCTAGAATATATGTAAGATATCAAGATTTAAAATCTTCTATACATATCATAAGACAATGCTTTGAATTAATGCCTAGTGGAAATTTAAGTATAAAAGCAAATGTAAATATACAAGCAGGAAAATATGCTATGGGCTATGTTGAAGCACCAAGAGGAGATACAACCCATTGGATTATGCAAGGCGGCTCACAAAAGGTTTATAGATGGAGAGCAAGAGCATCAACTTATGCAAATTGGCCTAGTTTAAGATATCAATTAAGGGGCAATTCGGTAGCTGATGCAGCTCTTATTGTATGTAGTTTAGACCCTTGTTTTTCATGTACTGAAAGAGTGATTATCACTGATATAAAAAATAAAGAAAGTAAAATTTTAACAGAAAAAGATTTGAAAGCAATTTGTAGGAAAAAGGATTAAGCCATGATGAAATTAATTGATATAACTGATAAATATGGTTTAGAAACTTGTAAATATCCGTTAGAGCCATATTTAGTACCAGAAACATACAGGGGGCAACCAAAATATAAATTTGATTTATGTATAGGTTGTGCTGCATGTTCGGTTGCATGTCCTCCTAATGCAATAAGTGTAAAGGCTGTTGATACTAAGGTGGTGTGGGAATTTGATTGTGGTAGGTGTATTTTTTGTGCTAGATGTGATGAGGTATGCCCTACTGGTGCTATCAGGCTTAGTACTGAATATGAATTAGCAGCTAAATTTGATAAAAGTGCTCTTATACAAAGGGGTGAAATGGATATGGCTAGCTGTGCTGAGTGTGGTAAATTATATAGCACTAAAAGATTAATAAGTTATACATTAAGGAAACTAGAGTTATCAAATTTGAGTGAAGAAAGAATAAAAAACGCTAAATTTTATGTAAATCTTTGTCCTGAATGTAAAAGTAAAAAAGCTATTTTGTCATTAGAAACTGAAGCTAAGGAGATATTATGATACATGATGAGATTGTAAAGGCTAATACCTTAGAAGAAAAAATAAAACATTTAAAAAATATAAAAAGAAGTTTTAGTGTGTATAGAATTGATGCGGGAAGTTGCAATGGTTGCGAGATTGAAATTTTTGCAGCTATTACTCCTATGTGGGATCCTGAGCGTTTTGGTTTTAAATTAGTTGCTAGTCCTAGACATGCTGATATTATAGTGGTTTCAGGTCCTGTTACAAGGCAAATGTATTATCCTTTATTAAGAGCATATGAAGCAGCACCGGATCCTAAAATAATAGTAGCTACTGGTGCTTGTAGTTCTAGTGGTGGGATATTTCATGATTGTTATAGTGTTCATGGAGGGCTTGAAGGTATTATTCCTATTGATGTTTATGTTCCTGGCTGTCCTCCACACCCAGCTAGTATAATTTATGGACTTGCTATGGGGATAGGAATTTTAGAGCAAAAAATTTCAAAGGTTGATAGCAAGGTTGAAGGGGAACTAGAATTAAATTTAGAAAAAAGCATAATTGACAATGTGTTTTTTGAAAAAGAATTATTAGCTTTATCAAAAAATTTAATGAGTTATTTATTTGGTAGGAAACTTTATGATAAATATATGAATGCTTTAAAAACTTGTGAAAATCCTAAAAATCCAGATTTAGCAAAAGAAGTAATACTTGGCGAGATAAAAAATGAAAACGACCCAAGATATAAGGAATGTTTAGGAATTTTACATAATGATGTTTATGCTAAATATGTTAAAGTTAATGATGAACAATTAATAGATGTAGAAAATATTAGATGGTTATAAAATGATAGAAGTTTGGAAATTAACTCAAAGACATATTGATGCAGAAAAAGGCGAAGAATTGCCACAAGTTTTAGAACAGGTGAAAATCTTTTCAACCTATGTAGGACATGGTATTGGCACTATTGATTTTACCGAAAAAGTTGCTGAATTTAGCAATGAAGAGTATAAAGAAATTTTGGATAACTCAGGGGAATACACAAGGCTAAAAATTGGAAATTTAAGCCGTTATTTTGAGATAGAAATAAGAATTGAACATATTAAAAAATTATTAAGTGATATGTGTGAATGTCCTTTAAAAGAAATTTTGAAAGATTTAAAAGGTTCTTATTTAGTTTTGAGGCTTAAGTAGTGAAAATATCTATATTGTGTGTTGGAAATAGATTAAGAGGTGATGATTATTTGGGGATTTTGTTTGGTAAATATATACAAAAAAAATTCCCAAATATTAATGTATTTTTTGGATACGATACTCCTGAAGATTGTTTTTTTGAAATTCAAAATATATTAAGTGATATTCTTATAATAGTTGATGCAGCTATTGATTTAGAACATAAAAATGGAGCCGAATTTGTAAGCGATTTAGCTACTATTACACCTACATCTACTCATGCAATACCTCTTAATATAATGGCAAAATACTTAGAACAAAGTTGTAAAAAAATATTATATTTAGCTATTTTTGTAGATGAGAAAAATATTTTAGGAATACAAAGAAAGATAAGTAAAAACGGTAAAAAATCGTTAGAAAGTGCTATTGTTAAATTTAAAAATTTACTTAGTTTTGTTTAAAATTTAAGAATTATATAAATTTAACTAAAATAGCACCTATAAATTTTTTATCCTCGTAAGCTTCAACCCTATAAATCTTACCTGCTTTATCAATTGAGTATTGTTTTTGCATATTTTTAAGACTTATTTTTATATTGTATTCACTTCCTTTTGTGTTGTAGCCTATTACATTTATTCTTACATTCTCTTTATTTTTGATTAGAAAATAGTTTTTCACTTTTATGATTTTTGCAAATTTTGTATTTATCTCTTTATCATCTACAATTAATTCTAATTTATCAGTAATATCACTATATTCTACATTTTTTTCTAGTAATAATTTTGTTTGAAAACGATTGCCGTATTGTATAGAAAAACTTTTTTTATCTTTATTTGGAAAAATTGCAGTTAATTCATTACTAGCATTATATTTAAATGGTAGTTTAATCGGTATATAATTAATTACAGGCCTTGCGTTATGTAAATATAATAAAAATCTATTATCAAGTTTTACTAATATAGCCTTTTCTATAGCATTTTTTACTTCATTTGGTTTTAATTCAAAATCACGCTCAAATTCAACTCCAGCTGCTTTTAGGTAATTTTCAATCGCAAGTAAATGATAATACGCTCTTTCGTGGGTTAAGAGATTTTTGCTAGCTTCATTTGCATAGGCAGCTTTACCTTGCGTTATAGCATAGTATGTAAGACTTTTTAGCATTTCTTTGTCACCTTTTGCTGTGTTTGTGTTTTTAAGATTATATGTGTGAATTTTGTTTAATAAATTTTGATTAATAACCTCACATGTAGCACTGGCTATTTCGTTTAATTTACCGTATTTTGCATTAATTTCATCTTGGTCAATTATACAAGAATTTCCCCATTTAGATGGATTTTTATCTTTATTTATGTATTTTGGAGAATAATATCCACTACCATCGTGAAGATTTATTATGAGTTTTACTTCAGGTAAAGTTATTATTTTTTTGATTAATTCAACTGTGTAATAATCAGGGTCATCTTCGCTAAGTTCTGCAAATTTGCGATTTAAATCTCCAAATTCTCCACGACTTCTAGCAATTATTGAATCAAATGCAAGATTTGGCACGACAATTACTTTTCCTTTAGTGATTTTATAATCCGTGATTAATAAGCTAGCAGCGTGAAAACCACCTGGCTCATCTCCTTGAATACCGCCAAAAATCAAAACGGTATTATCACAAACTTTTTCACATTCTCCTAAAGTGTTTATAGTAAAATTTAAAGCAAATAAATTAAGACTTAAAAATGTTAAAAATATCTTAAGCATTCAAAAACTCTCTTACCATTTTATCTACACTAAACACATCATCAATAGTATTTATTTTACTATCAGCAAATTTATCTAAAGCCTTAAATACTGCGTCGCTAATATCATAGAATTTACATTCATCTTTTAAATATTTATATACAAATTCTTCATTAGCAGCATTGATAATAACACCTAAATCAGGATTATTTAATAGCTCATCTTTTAGTTTGAAAATAGGGTATTTATTAGGATTTATCTCAAAGAATTCTAATTTAGCAAGTTTTAAAATATCAAAATATTCACAAGCAGCAAAATCACTCTCACCTAAGAGTGCATTTGCAATGCTAAGCTTCATATCAGGCACGCTAAAATAAGCACTCATTGAGCCATTAATACTTTCGCAAAATGCGTGAATACTTGAGCTTGGCTCTATGATTGCGTCTAATTCTAAATTAGGATATAAATGTTTTGCTTCTATTAATTCATAAAGCTTATTTGTCATTGTTGCACTATCTATTGTGATTTTTGCCCCCATATCCCAATTAGGGTGTTTTAAGGCTTCGTTTGCTTTTAGATTTGCAACTTCATTGTATTTAAAAAATGCCCCACCACTAGCAGTAATTGTGAGCTTTTTAGGGTGTTTAATACCCCTTAAAAGTGCTGCTAATGCACTATGTTCGCTATCAATAGGAGAGATATTAAAAGTATCAAGAAATTTTCCAGCCACAACCAAGCTTTCTTTATTTGCTAAAAAGAGTTTTTTATCTAATTCTTGAGTTTGTAAAGATATTTTAAGCCCTGCAAATCCTACTATTGCATTGATAATTCCATCGCTTTTTAAATCTTGCATTATAAATGCAGCGTCTTTTATTGAGTATTTATTAGAATGATTTACTTTATCTAGTATTTCATCACTTGCTAAGACTATTTTAGGATTAAACATTTTTATTTGTTCGTTTAATAATTCATAGTTTTTATAAGCACTAATGCACTCTAATTTAATATCAGCTTGTTTTATTATTTTTAAAGCATTAACGCCGATTGAACCAGTTGAACCAAATACGCTTATAATTTCAGGTTTTGTTGGATTTATAGTAAAGCTCATAAGAATACCACCATAATAATACTAGCAAAAATCAAAGCATCAACTCTATCTAATACTCCGCCATGTCCAGGGAAAAGCTCCCCACTATCTTTAACCTTCGCTAAGCGTTTTAAATAGCTTTCAAATAAATCTCCAAATACAGCAAAAAATGCCATTAAAAATGATAAAAATAAAACTCCAAAAAAGCCAATCTCACTATAAACAAAACTAGCATAAATGCTTGAAATTATTGTGCTAATGATAATTCCACCGATTACTCCTTCTAAAGTCTTATTAGGAGAACTTGGGCTAAAGCTAGTTTTTCCATATTTTTTACCTACAAAATAAGCAAAACTATCACATAAAACAACGCTTAAAAGTAGCCAAATAAAGCCACTTAATTCAAATCTAATATAAGTTTCAAAAATAAAGCTAATTCCAATTCCTGCATAAATAAATGGTAGAATTTCTTTTAAATCTCCTTGTTTGTATGCTAAAAAAGAAGCAAGAACTAAAATAGCAAAAATCATAGAAACCACAGGCATTTGAGTATAAATTCCTAATATCAATCCTAAAGCTAAAATTAAATAATTATTTTTAGTATCAAATAATTTACAAGCTTCAAAATATCCAATGCCACTAGCCAATAAAAATATTATTAGCCATAAATAATAAGAATTTATCGCTAGAAAAATTACTGCAATTATTGCAAAAATTAAGCCTGTTTTTATTTTTTCATTCAACATAAATACTCCTTAAACAAGTTTATCAAAAAGCCTATCGCTTTCTTTTATTTCTTCAATTTCTTCATCTTCTTCTATCATAACACCGAAAAAATTAGCTCTTTTATGCTCTTTTTTAGGGCGTTCATCTTGATATGATTTTTCATCATCAAGATTTGTGTTTGTTTTTGAGCTTTCGCTACTTTCTTCTATTACATTAACTTCTGGCGTAACTAAAGTAATTTGCTCATCAGCAAACATTTTTGCATTATGTTTTGCGTGATTATCAATCGCTACGCCTTGATTTTGATTTATATAATTTATATTTCCAATATTATTTACACTCATAAAAAAACCTTTATAGTATCGTAATTAACATAATTAACGAATGCTTTTTCAATAATTTTTACATTTGCTCTTTTTGTAAAATCTACTAAAAAATTACCTTCTTTTTTACCAGAATAACAAGCACAAAGACTTGCAGCATGATAGATTAAATCTATATCATAGCTTTTTTTGTTGCTTGAAATTATTACATGAGAGCCTTTTAAATCCTTTAAATGAAACCATAAATCATCTTTTTTGCTATTTTTTAGCAAATATTCATTAGCGTTTTCATTAAGTCCTACGCTAATTTTGTAATCATTTACATAAAAATTTAATATGTTTGGATTTTGCTGGGTTTTGCCTTTTTTATTGTTTTTTGCGAATAATGAGCGTAAAAATACTTCATCTTTTGTGCAAATTATTGCTTGTTTTAGGCTATTTAAAGCATTTATTTTTTCGTTTAGATTATCTTTTTCTATGCTTATATTTTTTGCTTTTTGGCTTAATTTTTTAGCGTTTTTATAAATATTATTTAGCTCATATTTTGCAGAATTGATTAAAGAATATTTATAAATTCCTATTTCAAATTCTCTTTCGTAATCTTTTATTTTATATAAGTTTTCTTTTAGTGCATCGCCTTTTGCGTATTCATAAAGTGCTTTTTTGTTTAGTAATTCTTCATCTTCTAAAGAATTTATTAAAAGCTCTAATTTTTCAATTTTTTTATCATTTTCCATTATTTTTTGAGCTTTTAATGAGTTTAATTTCTCGTTTTGAAGACTTGCAAAAATATTTGCGAAATAAACTTTAAAATCTTCAATTTTTATATTTTTTTCAGTGATTTTTGTAGGTTCTAAATCTATGTAAGGTTCATTTTGTAAAATATCTCTAAGATTGTTTTTGCCGTATCTTAAGGCACTTATTATATTTCTTTTATCATCTAAGATTAGTGCATTTGTAAATTTTCCTGAAAACTCAAGTATTAAATAAAATTCCATTTTTTTATAAGCGTGAGCTAAGGCTAGTTTAAACTCTAAAATCCTATTATTTATAGGCACTTTAATATCTAAAATACTTGCGTTAAAAAGCATTTTTTTAAGCTGTAAATCAAATGGACTAGTATAATCTTTAGCATATAAATTACCACTATAAATTGCACTTTTGCCCTTGGTTAAATCAAAATATAATTTATCTTTAAACTCAATACATAAGCAATTATCATTTATTCTATATGCACGATTTATCTTTTTATATTGCTTTAAATAATCTTTAATTTGCACTAAATCATAATAATTCATTTTTAATCCTTTTATTAATTTTAACGGCTAAAATTAATAAAATTAGAAAAAAAGGGAAATCTATGACTTTAACAGAACAAATATTTGCTCATCATATAGGAAAAGAAGTAAGAGCAGGTGAGATTATTGATTGTCCTATTGATATGGTAATAGGAAATGATATTACAACTCCAATTTCTATTAAACAATTTAAAAAAAGTGGTGCTACAAGATTAGCTAATCCTGATGGTTTTGCAATTGTGCTTGACCACTATATTCCTGCAAAAGATATTTTAAGTGCAAATCAAGCAAAAATTAGTAGAGATTTTGCAAAAGAACATAATTTAAAATATCTTTTTGATGAAAAAAATATGGGTATTGAACATGCACTTTTACCTGAAAATGGACTTATTAGTCCAGGTGATGTAATAATTGGAGCGGATAGTCATACCTGTACGCACGGAGCTTTAGGAGCATTTGCTACTGGAATGGGAAGCACTGATTTAGCGTATGCAATGATAACAGGTAAAAACTGGTTTAAAGTGCCAAGTGCTATTAAAGTGCAATTTCGTGGAAAATTAAAGCCTTGGGTTTATGGAAAAGATTTAATTTTAGAAATTATTAGAATTTTAGGCGTTGATGGGGCTTTATATAAATCATTAGAGTTTTTTGGAATTGAAGAGCTTGATATGGATAGCCGTTTTAGTTTATGTAATATGGCGATTGAAGCAGGTGCAAAGAATGGAATTTGTGCTGTTGATAATGTTACAAGAGAGTTTTTAAACTCGGTTGATTTAAAGAGAAAAGGCGTTGAGTTTAGCCATTTGCCAAATGCTGTTTATGAAAGAGTAATTGAGATTGATTTAGACAAGCTTGACCCTGTTGTAGCATATCCGTTCTTACCAAGTAATGGTAAAAGTATAAAACAAGCTGTAAGTGAAAAGGTAAAAATTGACCAAGCATTTGTAGGCTCATGCACAAATGGAAGGCTAAGTGATTTAAGAATTGCAGCGAGTATTTTAAAAGATAAAAAAGTTCATTCAGATGTAAGAATGATAATTACTCCAGCTACAACCAAAATTGCTTTACAAGCTCAAAAAGAAGGCTTAATGGATATATTTGCTAGTGCTGGTGCAGTTGTAAGTAATCCAACTTGTGGTGCTTGTTTAGGTGGGTATATGGGGATTTTAGCTGATGGAGAGCGTTGTATATCAACTACGAATAGAAATTTCGTAGGTCGTATGGGTGCGAGAACTTCAGAAGTTTATCTTGCAAATAGTGCAATTGCGGCTGCTAGTGCAATTAAAGGATATATTTGTTCTCCTGATGAGCTTTAAAAATAGCGTTTGCCTAATTTTAGGTGGTGGAAAATCAAGTAGAATGGGGCAAGATAAGGCTAATTTACGCTTTAATTATAAAAAGCGTGAAATTAGCCTGATTAATTATTTATATGAAAAATTGCAGCCTTTATTTAATGAAATATATTTTTGTGCTAAGACTAAGCCAAGTGATTTAAAATGTAAATTTTTAAAAGATAATTATGAATATTTTCATCCAATTAATGGTTTAAAGACTTTTAAAAATATTAAAATTCCTAATTCAAATTCTGTTTTTGTAATTGCAGTTGATTTTGTAAAAATTAATAAAAGCTCTATAAAAAGACTTTTTTATAAACATAAAAGATATAAAAGTTCAGTAGTGGCAAAAAGTATCAAAACTCATTTTTTATGTGGTTTTTATAAGATGAGCGATTTAAAATATTTAGATGAATTAGATGAAAATTGCAAAATCAAAGATTTTTTTATAAAGTCAGGTGCAATTACTTTAAACTTTAAAAATGATAATATTTTTTTAAATATGAATACAAAAAGTGATTTTGAAAAGTTTATTAAAAGTTATAGATATTAAACATTTTATGCTATAACTAAGCCTTTTTTATGGAGAGTTTGGCCTACTGGTGTAGCCCTAAGACTTCAAATCTTGTGGTGGGGTAGTTGACTATTCTGCGGGGGGTTCGATTCCTTCACTCTCTAGCCAAGTTTTAAACTAAAGTTCAGTGAAATATGATAAAATAAGTCCTTTAAACTAAGGTGTATAATGGAAAAAATCAAAAAAGTAGATAATTTTGAAATAATTATAAAATTTACCATTGTTATTATATTTTTTGTGCATTTGATATATACATTTGCTTTTTTTATAACTGAAATTTATTTTTTGATACCGCCTTCTATTATACAAATAATTTTGGCTTTAATATTAGGATATTTTGTTTTATTTAAAAATAGATGTTATACACTTACCATGCTTTTTGCACATTTTGATATATTGTTTTCTTGCTGTTATTCAACCTATCATTTAGGTTGGGGATATGGCTTTTCTATGATAATAGTTCTTTTATTATCGTTAGCATATATACAAAATTTTAATAATTTATTTGTTCCATTGGCAATTTGTATATTTGAAACTTTAATGTTTTTTATTATGTTATGGATTACTAAAGATAAACCTAACTATCCAAATCCTTATATGCACTATATAAATATAGCAAATTTCTTTTTTATGGTTATTACTGTTTTAATTTATATATGGCTAAGCGACAAAGAAAATGAAAGAATTTTAAAGAGATTAGATGATAAAAAAGAATTTTTAAAGTATAAATCAGAATATGACTACTTAACTTCATTATTAAATCGTAGGGCAATGAATGATGTATTAGATGAAAATATAAAAAAATTGAATGATAAGAAAAATAGTTCTTTAATTTTTGCAATTGCTGATTTAGATAATTTTAAAATTTTAAATGATACTTATGGACATCATTTTGGTGATATTGTTTTAAAAAATGTATCGCAATCACTAATTAATCAATATAAAAATTTAAAAAATGTATTTATATCTCGTTGGGGTGGTGAGGAATTTGTAATTTTATTTGTAAATTATGATTATAATTACGCTATTGAATTATTAGAAGAAAGTAGAGCAATTATTGAAAAGTTAAACAATTCCGATAATTTAAACGAATCAAATATAACTGTTTCTATAGGGATAAGTTACGCTCAGAGTGAAACTTTAAAGGATTTATTAATAACTAAAGCTGATTCAGCATTGTATAATGCTAAATATTTAGGTAAAAATAGGGTAAAAGTAGTAAAGTTAGGTTAAAATGGGAAGTTTCTTAGAAAACGATGATATAGAAGTAGCTGGTAGGATTGGTAAATTTATTTTATTAATTTTTACATTTGTATATTTTTTATTAGCTGTTTTAATGTTGTATAATAATCATATTTTTCCAGCCTGTGTTAATAGTTCGCTAGCTCTAATTTATGCTTATTCTTATAGACAAATATTGACACACCAGATAAATTCTATAATTTTTTCTTTACATATTGTATGTATTTTATATGCTATTTTTATGGTTTTTTATTTTGGGTGGAGTTTTGGGGCTCAATATTTTATAATACCTTGTATAGCATTTTGTTATGTTGGCAAAATACAAAGTAGAAAATTAATTTATTCTATAGCAATATTAGAGATGCTTATTTTTGAGTTATTATATTTTTTTATGGAATTTAAAAAATACTCATTAAATAATATATTTTATATTAATTCTATGAATTTTAATGTTGTTTTTTATATAACTCATTCTTTTATTGTGTGTGTTATTATGATTTTTGTTGTTTATTTTTTAAAGGTTAGAAAAAATAGAGCAATTATTATTAGAGAAAATATAAATGAGTTACTAAGAGTTAGTGCATCAACTGACCCATTAACCCATTTGCTTAATAGATGGGCTTTTATGGAAAGAATTAAATTTATTAATAATCATCAGCCAATACATTTTGCACTTGTTGATATAGATTTCTTTAAAAAAGTTAATGATACTTATGGTCATAATGTTGGTGATGAGGTTTTAAAAACAGTAGCTATATTGATAAATGAAAGGTTTTCAAAATATACTGATATGATTTCGCGTTGGGGCGGTGAAGAATTTTTAATATTTGCGCACTCTAGCAATATTGATGTTTTTTATAATGTTTGTGAAGAATTTAGGCAAGAATTATCAAATAAAAAGTTTGCTATAGAAGAATTAAATGTAAGCGTAAGTATAGGATGTATGCATATTGACGGTTGTTTTTCTTACGATAATTTTGATAATTATATGAAAGAAGTTGATAAATTATTATATTTGGCTAAGAACTCAGGACGAAATAGAATAGAAAGAAAAGTAATAAGTTGCAATGTATGAGTTAAAACAATTAAATAATATAAAATCATTAGTAAATGTTACTATGGTTTTATTAGTTGTTACTCATTTTATTTATTTTCTTATTTTTTATTTTATAGACATAGAAACTATGGCAAAATTTAAATTTATTGAATTTATTGTAAATTTAATTGTTGCTTTTTTTATAATATTATCTAAAAGATTTTATAACTTAGGTGTATATTTTACACATTTTGCAATTCTAATTTCTTGTGCAGGTTGTACTTATATAGTTGGCCAAGGATATGGTTTTTTAAATGTTTTTATAGCTATTTTATCATTAGGCTATGTGCATAATTTTAAAACTTCTAAATATCCATTTATTATAGGTATTATAGAAATAATTTTATTAATAGTAGTTTTTTATCTTACAAAAGATATACCAAATTATGATAGCAAGTATATGCTTTTAGTATATTTTGTAAATATTTTTGCAATTGCATTTATTGTAATTTTTTATTCTATTGCCGTAAGTGATAATAAAAAAAATCAATCAAAAATATTAGATGAAGAAAAATCAAAATTACAAGCTAAAGTAGATTATGATTATTTAACGAAAATTTTAAATCGCAAAGCAATGAATGAAATTTTATCTAAATATTATGATTATTTTCAAAAAGATAAAATAAGGTCTATGGTTTTAGTGTTGGGTGATATTGATAATTTTAAAAATATTAATGATATGTATGGGCATATATACGGTGATATAGTTTTAAAAAATACTGCTAATATAATTAAAAATAAAATTAGTGATATTAAAAATTCTTATGTATCAAGATGGGGTGGCGAAGAATTTTTAATATTTTTAACAGGTATGAATGTTGAAGAAGTTGAAAAATTAATCAATGATATAAAAAATGATTTTTCAAATTATATTCATAGCGATGGGTACAATTCTAAGAAGGCTACTATTACATTTGGTATATGTTATGCTCTAAGAGTTGAAAGTATAGATTATATGTTATCTCAAGCTGATACAGCACTTTATAATGGTAAAAAGTCAGGCAAAAATAGAGTTGAATTAATATTACTAGGACAAATATGATATCTATTTTAAAAAGAAGTAATATATTATATAGTTTAAATCAAATAAGACAGATAGTTACAGGTTTTATTTTCTTTCATATTTTTATGGCTATTTTTATGTTGCTTAATGATTACCCATATTTATTTTTAGTGAATTTAACTCTTGCATGTTTTAATTTAATATCTTTGATATTTGTTAAAAAAGAAAAAATGGGATTTTGTGTCCATATGATTTTCTTAGTAGGGTTAATTTATACAACTTCATCTTTGTATTATTTTGGATGGGGATATGGTTTTACATATTTTACACTTCCTATTATTACATATTGTTATTTATCAGCTGATGAGAAGTGGTGGGTAAATTATTTAGTTGCTTTTTTTGGATGTATTTATAATGTAGTTGTGATGTATTTATTTTCTATAAATGATTATTCTTTGGGATATAAAATTAATATATTTAATGCTGATGTTAAATTTATATCAAATGTTTTACATGGTAGCATTGTTGGTATTTGTTTTATTTTAATGTCAAATATGTTAAGAGTTAAAAGATTAGAAGAATTAGAAAGTAAAGAAGCATTAATAAATTATCTAGATAAAAGTGCAAATATAGATTATTTAACAGGTCTTAAAAATCGTTGGTATTTTATAGAAAATATTGAAGATTTGGATGTTAAAAATAATGTAAATTTAGCAATAGTGGATATTGATTATTTTAAAAGAGTTAATGATACTTATGGTCATAGTGCTGGTGATGAAGTTTTAAAACTTTGTGCTAATTTAATGCTTAAAAAATTTAGAGAATATACAGATTTTATTTGTCGCTGGGGTGGAGAAGAATTTTTAATTTTTTCATATAAAATTAGTCAAGAAAAATTTATTAAAATTTGTGAAGAATTTAGAATAGAATATGAGCAAAATGCTATATTAGAATTAAATATAAAATCAAGTGTTAGTATAGGTGCTTTATATATTGGGCAAAATTTTGCTAGTAATATTTTAGATGAATATATTACAAAAGTTGATGAGTGTTTATATCAAGCAAAAAATTTAGGTAGAAATAGAATTGTTAAAAAATAATTTTTAAGCTAAATTTAATTTTAATAAGATATGATACAGGTTTTATTTTTATTAGTGCGTTCATAGCTCAGCTGGATAGAGCAACGGCCTTCTAAGCCGTAGGTCAGAGGTTCGAATCCTCTTGGGCGTACCACTTAGCGGATGTGGTGAAATTGGCAGACACGCCAGACTTAGGATCTGGTGCAGCGATGCGTGGAGGTTCAAGTCCTCTCATCCGCACCACTTTAAATTCTTTTAGGATAATAATTATCTTATTAACTTTTTTTATTGACAATAAATGTAATATTGATTACAATTCTTTTTCATTTTTATTGAAGGAGATTTTATGAAAAAAATTTTATGTTCTGTAGTGTTAAGCTCATTACTTTTTACAGGCTTAAGTGCTAGCGAATTTTTATTAGATAAGCCACATACAAGTGTTGAATTTAAAGTAAAACATATGTTAGTAAGTAATACTAAAGGTAATTTTAAAAATTTTGATGCAAATATTGATTTTGATGAAGAAAATAAAGTATTTAAAGTATTTAATGCAAGTGTAGATGTAGCTAGTTTAGATACAAATAATTCTAAAAGAGATGAACATGTAAAAAGTGCTGATTTTTTAAATATGGAAAAAAATCCACAATTAACTTTCGTTATGGAAAATTATGAGAAAAAAAGTGATGATGAAGGCGTTATGCACGGAACTTTAACAATAAACGGTGTATCAAAAAAAGTTGCTTTTGATGTAGATATTACTGGTGTTGCTACATTTGATGGCAAAACAAAATTAGGTTTTGAATTAGAACTTGATTTATTAAGAACTGATTATAATGTAGCTAAAGAAACTAGCGATAAAATAGTTGGCGACAAAATAGAAGTTAAAGTTTTTGCTGAAGCTAACAAAAAATAATTATTTATAAAGCTCTAATTTAATTAGAGCTTATTTTGTAAATTTTATTTTTATTATTGTATTAATTACAATAGTTTTTATTCTTTTGGGTATATCTAGTGATTATTTTTAATTTTTATAAATAAAATTATGACAATAAAAAATAATATTATAAAATAAAAAGTGAAAAATTAACGCTCTTACAATTTTTATTATCTTTATATTAAAAATTTTAATTTTATTAAAATATATATAATATTTACTTTAAATACTAGTTTATAAAGTATAGTTAATAAAATATTTATGAATAAAAAAATTAATTTTATAATTATAAATATTATGCTTCTTACTAAAAACATAGATAATCAATATTATAAAAATGATATGTATTTTAAATTTTATGTTTAATCATTTATTTTTTATTTAAAATAATTTAAATTTAATATAAAATTAAGCTGGGGGGGGGGGTAAAATGCTTACCACTAAATTTATTTTAAAGGATTATTATGAATATTTTTTTAGGTGAGAAATCGAGTGAATTACTAAAGGACGAGGCAGCTTTAAAAGAAAAAGTAGCTAAGTTTTTAGGTGCATCAGATGGTGATGAGAATGTAGCTATTATGTTAAATTTACTTAAACAAGGGCAAGTGCAAGAAAAAGTTTTAGCATATGATTTTATGCAATTACCGTTTAATTGGGTGGCTGGAATTTTTACTGGTTATGCATTTGTTTATAGAAGACTTTGGATGGCTTGGTTGATTAGCATTGCTTATTCTATGGTTATTGCTATGTTTTCATTTACTGTAATATTATCTATTTTAATTTTTTGTGCTAGTATTTTTGTTTTTGGTAAATTTCATTATTATTTTTTACTAAAGAAATTTGTAAATAAATTAGACTTAGGGATAAATACAGATAATTTATGTGCTCCTTGCGTGATTGGTGTAGTAATTTTAATAGTTGTTCAATTCTTCTTTGTATTTTTATTATTTGGTTTCTTAGCTGCTTTATTAGGTAGTTTGTTTTAAATTTAGATTTTAATAACAAATTCTAATTTATCTAAGATTTTAGATAGATTAGAATACTTTCATATGCGTTTTGCAAATCTTCTTCGCTTTTTATATTAAATATTTTTGCATTAAATTTTTTATTAAAAGTTCTTTGTCTTTTTGCTAGTTGTCTTGTGTGAATTGTGATTAAATCTTCTAATTCATCTTTAGATATTTTTTGATTAAAACAATCAATTATTTCTTTAGCTCCAATAGAGTTTAATGCTTTTGTATCACCATAAATCTTATATAAATTTATAACTTCATCATAAGCATTTAAGCTAAGCATTTGTTTAGTCCTTAGCCTAATTCTTTCGTTTAAAATATCTTTATCCCATAAAATATCGTATATTTTAAGCTCTTTAATAAGTGCTTCTTGAGTATTTGCTTTTAGCCAAAGGCTAGGAATTTCATTTGTGCTTTTATAAATGCTATACCATTTATTTAGCCTATAAGTATCATTTGCTGATATGTTTGAGTTTTTATCAATTTTTAGCATTAGATTATAGATTTCATCAAGGCTTAAGTTATGATTAATATCATTAATTTTAGGGCTTAATCCATCAAGCATTGCTTTTAGATAAAATCCACTTCCACCTGTTATGATTAGATTTTTTTCATTATTTTTTGCAAATTCTAAAGCCTTTTTGTATTCATCAAAATAAAGCCCTACATTATAATTTTCATTTACGCTAATTAGATTTATTCCAAAGTATTTAATCTCTTCTAGCATTTGATTATCTGGCTTGGCATTTATAATATTTAATTCTTTATAAAGACATAAACTATCAAGGCTTAAAATTATAGAATTTGAAGCTTTAGCAAGTTTATGAGCTAGGTTTGTTTTGCCACTTGCAGTTGTTCCTATGAGAGCAATTTTTTTCATATCTATTCCTTAAATTTAATTTTAATATTATAAACTTGTTTTAAAAAAATGAAAGAAAGATTATGAATAAAATAAAAAATATTTTAGAGTTAATTGTATTTAAACATAGTATTTTTGCCTTGCCATTTTTGTTAATCTCTATGATAGCGGCTATTAATATAAATGGGTTAGATTATGGTGATATATGGCTTAATTTTATCTTAGCTATTTTTTGTGCTGTTTGTGCTAGAAATTACGCAATGGCACTTAATAGATTACTTGATGCTGATATTGATATTTTAAACGAAAGGACAAAAAATCGTCCTAGTGTAGATGGTAGAGTAGGGCGTGGGAATTTGGTTTTATTTATAATCGCAAATGCTGTAATTTTCGTGCTTTTAGCGTATTTTATAAATACTACTTGCTTTTATCTTAGCTTTTTTGCCTTAGCTTTACTTGGTTCTTATTCTTTATTTAAGAGATTTTCTTATTTAGCTCATATTATTTTAGGCTTATCTTTAGGATTTGCTTGTGTAGCAGGTGAAATTGTGCTTACAAATTCTATTAGTGCTTATTCTATTGCTTTATGTTTTGCGGTTTGTTTTTGGACTGCTGGGTTTGATTGTTTGTATGCTTTGCAAGATTTAGAATTTGATAAAGCAAATAATTTATTTTCCATACCATCTTGTTTTGGTAAAACGGCTACTTTATTTATAGCTGCGATTTTTCATTTGATTGCATTTTTGTTTTGGTTTGTTTTTTTAGTTAGTGTAAATGCTGGATTTTATGGATTTTTAGGATTGATAATCGTAGGAATTTTATTAATAATAGAGCATTTTATAGTGAGAAAAAATACAGAAAAAATCAAAAGAGCTTTTTTTGATATAAACGCTATTGTTAGCATAGTGTTTTTGATATTTTATATTATAGATACATTAAATTATAAAGGATAATTATGGGAATTGATGTTTTAATTTATTTGGTTTTTATAGTTTTTGTTATTTTTATTTTTATTTATGTTAGAGTCTCTAATAAAGATTTAGATGATAGATTAAACGGTGTATTAAAAGCTGTAGATTCAAATCTTAAAGATATGCATGAAATAAAAGAAAAATTAGAAATATTGAAAGAAATTCAATTAGAACAAAATAGACAAGTAAGTTTGTATGTAAAGCAAAGTTACGAGCCTTTAATTCATAATATTATTGATGAAAGGATGCATAAAATCAATGATATTTTAAGGGCTATTCAAGAAAATATAAAAGAATCTCGTAAAACTCATGATAATAGAGTAGAAAATAGTGAAACAATAGAGAGTAAAAATAATTTAGATGATGATAGAAAACAAATCGTGCAATTATTTAGTGAAGGAAAAAGTGTAGATGAAATTTCATCAATGTTAAATAAAAGTCCACAAGCTATAAATTTAATTTTAAGAAGTTTGTAAAGGTATTTGATGTTAATTGATTCGTATGGAAGAAGGATAAATTATTTAAGAATTTCACTTACTCAAAGATGTAATTTCCGTTGTCTTTATTGTATGCCAAAAGTTCCTTTTAATTGGGTTCCTAAAGAAAATTTATTAAGCTATGAAGAATTATTTTTATTTGCAAAATTATGTATGGATAAGGGTGTAGATAAAATCCGTTTAACTGGTGGAGAACCACTTGTAAGAGCTGATTTGGATAAATTCATAAAAATGCTAATTGATTATAAGAGCGATTTGGATTTAGCACTTACAACTAATGGATTTTTATTAAAAGAACAAGCGGCAAAATTAAAAGCAGCAGGACTTGTAAGAATAAATGTATCTCTTGATACTTTAGTGCCACAAAGAGCAAAATTAATCTCTCAAAAAGATATTTTAAAAGAAGTTTTAGAAGGTATAGAAGAAGCCTTAAAAGTAGGGTTAAAAGTAAAGATTAATTGCGTTCCTTTAAAGGGTATTAATGAAGATGAATTAATTGATTTGATTATGTTTTGCAAAGATAAAAATATTCAAATAAGATTTATTGAATTTATGGAAAACGAACACGCTTACGGACAATTATGTGGATTAAGAGAAGCTGAAATATTAGATAAAATCAAGCAAAGATTTAGCATAAATGCACTTGAGAAAGAGCCAAATTCTCCTGCTAGTTTATATAAAATTGATGAGTTAGATTATGTGTTTGGTGTGATTAATCCACACAAGCACGATTTTTGTGATAGCTGCAATCGTTTAAGACTTAGTGCGGAAGGATTTTTGATACCTTGCCTTTATTTTGATGAAGCTATGAGTATTAAAAAGGCTTTAAGAAATAAAGATATTAATAAGGCTTTAGAGATTTTAAATACGGTTTTAGAAAACAAACCTGAGAAAAATAAATGGAGCGAAGAAGATAATAAAAGCTCTGCTAGGTCGTTTTCACAAACGGGTGGATGATGAAATTAGTTGAAGAATTTTTAAGTATTCAAGGTGAAGGAATATTTGCAGGAAGACTTGCTTATTTTATCCGTTTTGCGGGGTGCAATTTCTCTTGCTATGGATTTGGAGTTGTTAAGAGCAAAAATAATAAAACATTAATTGGTTGCGATACTTTAAGAGCTGTTTATACTAATGAATTTAGCGATGAGTATAAGGAATTTAAATTAGAAAATATAATCAATAAATTAAACTCATTTAGCTATAAACCTATGATAGTAATTACTGGTGGAGAGCCTTTAATTCATCAAGAAAATCCTAAATTTATAGAGCTTTTAGAGTATTTGGTAAAAAATGAATATTTAGTGCAATTTGAGACTAATGCTAGTATTTGTTTAAAAGAATATGATTTTTATAAAAATTGTTATTTTGCAATGGGAGTAAAACTTGCAAATAGCAAAATGCCAAAGGAAAAAAGAATAAATTATGAAGCAATTAATTCAATTTTAAAGCTATCAAAACAAGCGTTTTTTAAAATCGTTTTAGATAAAGCGGATTTAGAAGATAATCAAGAATTATTTGAATTAAGAAATGCTTATAAAGACGCTAATTTTTATCTAATGCCAAAGGGTGCTACTAATGATGAATTAAGAGCGAATGCTAAGAGCGTTTTAGAATTTGCTATTAAAAATGGCTTTAATTATACAGATAGGATACATATTAGAATTTATGATGATTTGGAGGGTGTATGAGAATAGGTAAATTATTTGAGTTTGAAAATGCTCATATAGTTAGGTTTTGTAGTTCAAAAAGATGTAAAACTAGCATTCACGGACATTCTTATAAATTAGAATTAATTTTATATGCAAATACTCTTGATAAAGCGGGAATGGTTTATGATTTCGGGCTTTTAAAAGGAAATATTAAGCAAATAATAGATGCGTTTGACCATAGCACTTGTGTTTATAAATACGATGATTTAGAGTATGTAAATGATATTAAAAAGCATTCAGCTAGGTGGGTTGAGCTACCTTGTAATATCAGTGCAGAAAATCTTAGCATAGTGTTTTTTATATTAATTTCTAAGATTTTACAAAATTCAAAAATGCACAATGATGAGAATGTAAGAGTAGATAAAATCAGACTAAATGAGACTAGAACAGGCTGGGCTGAATGTGAATATGATGATGCTTTTTATAATGATGAGCCTAGAATTAATTTAAATGAAATAACTTTTTCTAAGGCAATTTTAGAAGATTTTAGTGATATAAATTTATTTGAAAAAATTAAAAATAATGAGATTTTTATAAATCCAAAGGAAGTTTAATGAGTATTGTTGGCATTCATATGTTTTTTGTGTATTGCTTGGTAGCTTTAGAATTTTCTTATTTGTTTATTTCTCAATGTTGTAAGGATATTAATAAATTTATTTCAAGAATTTCAATTATTAGTCCAATACAAATTATAGCCTTAGTTTTGGTATTATTAAGTGGTATGTTTATTGAAGCTACTAAGGCATTTTTTAATTTTAAGGTTTTTTTATTTTTAAGTTGGATTTTGATTTTTTATCTTAGCATTAGACAGCTTGTAATTTTTAATAAGATAAAAAAAGCAAAAAAAAGTTTTAATTTTAAATTATTCAGTATTGTTTTTGAGATATTAAAAATATTTTTAATTATATTTGCTGGTGTTACAAATTCTTTATTATTTTAATCGGAGTTTTTAATGAGTGATTTTATAAGTGTGCATTTGTTTTTTGTATATATTTTAATAATTTTAGAACTTTTATATTTTGTTTTTTCACAATATTTAAAGGACATTCATAAATATATTTTTAGAATTAGAGTGCTTTTGCCTGCTTATTATACGATAATTGTTTGTGTGTTTTTTACAGGCATTATTATTGAAGCTATGAAAGGCTTTAATGATTTTAGATTTTTAATGCTATTTGCTGTTATTTTAATTTTAGGAATTTCTATATTTCAATTTATTAAATTTAAAAAATATAGAAAAAGCAAAGAATATTTAAAATTTAAAAAATTAAGTTTATTTTTAGAGCTAATAAAATTATTTGCTATTTTAATTGCAGGATTTAACAATGTTTTATTATTTTAATGATTTAGCAGGTAGTGAAGAAATTGTTTTAGATAGTGAATTAGTATCTCATTTTAAAGCTAGACGAGAACAAATAGGAAATATAGTAAATATTAGCAGATTAGATGGGTTTTTGTATAAATATGAAATAATATTTATACAAAGAAATAAAATCATTTTAAAAATGCTAGAACAATGTGAATTTAAAGCAAATAAAAGTGGTGTAAAAATTGCACTTGCTATGATAGAAATTGATAGTATTTTTGAAATTGCACCTTATTTAAATGAATTAGGATTAGAAGAATTATTTTTAGTTTATACAGATTTTTCTCAAAAATCTTATAAATTTGATGATAAAAAACTAGCTAAACTTGAAAAGATTTTGCATAATTCAAGCTCACAATGTGCTAGGGCTGATATTTTAAAAATCACAATTTTAAATAATTTAGCCGAACTTAAAAAACTTTATAATGATTTTGTTTTAATTGATTTTAATAAAAATGATTTATGCGAGTTTAATAAAGATTGTTTATATGTAATTGGCCCTGAAGGTGGTTTTAGTGAAAAAGAAAGGAATTTATTTAAAACTCAAGGTCTAAAAATTACAAATATTTTAAAAGCAAAAACAGCCATTATAAGCATAAGTTCAAAAATTTTAATGTAGATTTAATGTAATTTAAGATACAATCACAGCTTTATTTATGCCAAAAAGGAAAATATTATGAAAAAAGACATTCATCCAGATTATAAAAAATGCACTGTAACTTGTGCTTGTGGAAATACTTTTGTAACTAAATCAAATAAAGAAGAATTAAGAGTAGATATATGCTCAAGTTGTCATCCATTTTTCACAGGAAGTGAAAAAATCGTAGATGCTGCAGGTAGAGTTGAGAAGTTTAAGAAAAAATATTCAATGCAATAATGCTTTATTTTGTTCCTACACCAATAGGAAATCTAGGCGATATTTCATATCGTGCTTTAGAAGTCTTACAAGTTTGCGAGTTAATTTTTTGTGAAGATGTGCGAGTTTGTAAGGCTTTACTTAATTTATTAAGTAGTAAATATATTATAGAATTTAATATAAATAATTTCATATCACTACATTCACACAATGAAAAAGATTTTGATTTTTCTAAAATTGATTTTTCTAAAAATATAGCTTATTTGAGTGATGCAGGTATGCCTTGCATAAGTGATCCTGGAATTTCACTAGTAAAATATGCTCAAGAAAATGATATAAAATATAGTGTTTTGCCTGGTGTAAATGCTGCTATTACTGCACTTGTTGCAAGTGGGTTTTCTGATAAGGAATTTATATTTTTAGGATTTTTAAATATCAAAAAAAATCGTCAAGCTCAAATAGAAAATGCTCTAAATCAAAGCTATCCAACTATTATATATGAAGCCCCTACAAGGATTTTGGATTTAGTCTTAGATATTGCAAAAATTGATGAAGATAAAGAATTATTTTTAATTAAAGAAATATCAAAAATGTATGAAAAAACCTATAAAGATACTGCTAAAAATCTAGCAAATATTTTAAAAAATGAGAATTTAAAAGGCGAATGGGTAGTGGTTATAAATAATGAAAATTCTATTTCAAATTCTAATATAAATTCTCAAGATATTTTAAATCTTAATATAAGTTTAAAAGATAAAGCGAAATTATTGAGTAAATTAAATGGGCTTAGCCCAAAACAAAATTATGAAAATTTATTAAAGAGTGAAAAATGATAATTTACGGCAAACAAGTGCTAATGCACTATATTACAAAACATCCTGAAAAAATAGAAGAAATATATTTAGCAAAAGATTTAGATAAAGATAGCTTTAGACAAATTACAAAATTAGGCAAAAAAATCCATAAGTTAGATTTTATTAAAGCTCAAGCAATGGCAAAGGGTGGAAATCATCAAGGCTATTTAGCAAAAGTTAGCGAATACGAATTAGCAAATATAAATGAGTTTAAAAAATTTGAAAAAATTGTTTTATTGCACGAATTAAGCGATGTTGGAAATATAGGTTCAATTGCTAGAAGTGCTTATGCTTTAGGGTTTGATGGGATTATTCATTCAGGAAATAATATTAATATAGAAGCAGTTATGCGTTCTAGTGCTGGTGCTTTACTTGAATTAAAATTAGCATTTACTAAGGATATTTTAAGCTTGGTTAATGAATTTAAGCAAGTTGGTTTTAGCTTTTATGCTGCAAATAATTCAGAAAACGCTAAAGAGCATAATAAAATAAAATATGCTACAAAATCGGTTTTAGTTATGGGTAGCGAAGGTAATGGACTTAGTTCTAAGATTATTAAATCTTGTAATGAAGAAGTAAAAATTACTATGAAAAATAATTTTGATAGCCTAAATGTTAGTAATGCTTTTGCTATTTTAGGCGATAGGATGATAAATGAATGAAGTAGATTATTTAAAAAGTTTTAGTTTAAAGGAAATTGTTAATAAAACGCATTTAGATGAGGTTTTATTGAAAGCTATTATAGAAAGAGATTTTGAGAAATTAAAAAATGCAAATATAACAATGAATTTAAAAATATTAGAACGTGAGTATAATATAAATTTTGAAGATTGGTTGAAGGCATTTAATGATTATAAATTAAATAATTTTGTAGAAGGTGAAAAAGGACTTAGAGTAAAACCTAAATTGGTTAGTTATAATTCTATTAATGATAAGGTGAATTATACGACTTATTTAATTTATTTTTTAATAGCTATTATAATAATTGGTGGTGGTTTTTTTTATTATTTAAATTATATGCAAAATAATGAGAGTATAACCGTAGAAAATATTGAAAACAATCAAATTTCTAATGAAATACCTAATATTGAACCTATTCAAAATCAAGTTGTTGAAGAAGTATCTAATGAATTACCTGATACTAATAGCGAGGTTAATATTAATGATGAAAATACAAAAAATGAGAATGAATCTAATGTAAATAATAATACAAATGAAATGAAGCCTATTGATGCTAATTCTATTAGTTTGCAAATTAATGAGATAAAAAAAGACGTTGATGATAATAAAGAAGAAGTTATAAAACATAAATTAGGTTTTACACCATTTAATAAAAGTTGGGTAAATGTTATAAATTTATCCACTAAAGAAAGTAAAAATTATATGGTTGATAAGGGCATAGTTTTTGAAGAAGATGTATTAATACTTGTTGGTAATCATTTATTTACTTTGGATTTAGATGGTAATAATATAGAATTACCTACAAATGATAATGCTAGATATATTTTATTTAAAGATGGTGAAGTTAAATTTTTAACTAAAAAAGAATATAGCAAGATTGAAAAGGCTAAATAATGAAAAAGTTATTATTTTTATTTTTATTATCTATATTTGCTTATTCTAATTCATCGTATGAAATTGCTTCAAAATTGGTAAATGATAGTAGCAAGGATGCAAAACTTAGATTATTGTTTCCTGATGGTTCTTATATAAAAGATGGCAAACCTGATATTAAAGCTATAAATCAAATTTTAAAAATGAATTCACTTATCGCATACTCTTATTCTAAGGTTAAAAATATGCAGGTTAAATTTATAGCTAATGCAAAACCTGAAATATTTTTAAAATCCATTGTATTAGCCTATGAACAAATAGGAATTAATTATTATTTGATTAGTGAATATATTAAAAATTATGATGAGATAAGTATAGCATTTAAGATAGATTCAAAATTTAATATAGATTCTGGTGCATTATATGATGCATTTTATAAAATGGGAATTAGAATTATTGATGTTCATAAAGATGATGGTGATTTTATATATAGGTTAGATTTTTCAAATGCAAAAATTAATTCTAGTTTAGTTTTAAATAGTGGTGATGAATTAGAATTAACAAAACCATTAGACCCTTATTTTATTAAGGTAGTATCAGCTTCTAAAATAAATTTTGATATAGGTTTAAATACTTTATGGTATCCTAAGATTGAATTTTTAGATAAAAATTTAAATTTAATTAAATCATATTACAGCGATGATAATACAAGAAATTTATCACTAGAAATACCTAAATATTGTGAATATATTTTAGTTGGTGATAAATATACATTAGAGCATATTAAATTAGGAATGAAAATAGGGGTGCAGTAATGAAAATAGCATTATTAGGATATGGGACAGTTGCAAGAGGTGTTGCGGCTTTGATTGAAAAAAATTCTGATATTATTAAAAATAGATTTGGTGATAAATTAGATATAAATTTAGTATATGTAAAGTCAAAAAAGGATGATTGTCCTTATACTCAAACAAGTAATTTTGAAGATATTTTAAATAGTGATTGTGATGTAGTTTGTGAATTAATGGGCGGGACTACATTTGCTTATGAGTGTATTAAAAAAGCTCTTGAAAAAGGAAAACATGTAATAACAGCTAATAAAGCTTTACTTGCTTATTATCGTTATGATATTGAAAATATGCTAAAGCCTAATCAATATTTTGGCTATGAAGCAAGTGTTGCTGGCGGTGTGCCTATTATTAAAATTATTAAAGAAGGTTTAAGTGCAAATAAATTTATAAATATTAAAGGTATATTAAATGGCACTTCAAATTATATTCTTACAAAAATGCAAAATGAAGGCTTAAGTTATGAAATAGCTTTAAAACAAGCTCAAGAATTAGGCTATGCAGAGGCTGATCCTACATTAGATATTAATGGAATGGACGCAGCACATAAACTAACCATTTTAGCAAGTCTTGCATATGGAGTTAATATAAAACCTGAAGATATTTTGGTTCAAGGAATTGATAAGATTAGTAATGATGATTTTTATTTTGCTAAAGAATTTGATTATTGTATAAAGTTATTAGCTATAGCTAAGCAAGATGGCGATAATGTAGAATTAAGAGTTAATCCTACGATGATAGATAAAGGTAGTATTTTAGCTAATGTTAGCAATTCTATGAATGCTATTTTAGTAAAAGATAACGCATTGGGTGATAGTTTGTATTATGGAGCAGGTGCTGGTGGTATACAAACAGCTAGTGCTGTTTTAAGTGATTTGATGGAAATTGTAGATATTAAAAATAGAAAAATGTTAGGTTATAAAACTTGTCCTAGACTTAATTTAGTAAATATTGATGAAATTTGTACTAAATATTATTTAAGATTGATTGTAGATGATAAGATAGGTGTTTTAAAAGAAATTACTAGTCTTATGAGTAATAATGAAATTAGTATAGATAGTTTAATGCAACGCCCATCTAAAAATCAAAGTAGAGTTATTTTTATAACTACTCATATGGCAAATGAAAAGCAAATAAAAAAGGTTTTACAAGAATTAAAATCTCAAGATTTTGTAAAAGGTGATATAAATTTAATAAGAATAGAAGAATAATGATTCATTTATCATTTTGGACTATTATTTATAAAAGATAATTTTTATCCCATTTTAAAAATAGATAGAAAGCTTTATAAAAAAAGGAAAGGTTATGAAAGAAATTTATTTAGATAATAACGCTACTACTATGATAGACCCAGCAGTTTTTGATTTGATGAAACCTTTTTTACAAGAAAATTATGGTAATCCAAATTCACTTCATCGCTATGGTCAAGCTACACATAAAGCGTTAAATGATGCTTTAAATAAACTTTATAGTGGTTTAGGTGCTAGTGATTTTGATGATATTATCATCACCTCCTGTGCTACTGAGAGTATAAATTGGGTTATAAAAGGCGTTTATTTTGATGAAATTTTAAATAAAGAAAAGAATGAAATTATAACAAGTGGTGTAGAACACCCAGCAGTATCATCAGCATTAGAGTTTCTTAGAGTAAAATTAGGTGTAAAAATAACAAAATTACCTGTAAATAGTCAAGGAACCTGTAATCTTAGTGATTTAGCAGCTGTAATAAGCGATAAAACAGCACTTGTGAATGTTATGTGGGCGAACAATGAAACAGGAATGATTTTCCCTATTAAAGAATTAGCTCAAGTTGCACATGAGCACGGAGCTTTATTTCACACTGATGCAACCCAAGCAGTTGGTAAAATAAAAGTTGATTTTAGAAGTGCAGGAGTTGATTTTGCGTCATTTTCAGCACACAAATTCCACGGGCCAAAAGGCGTTGGTGGTCTTTATATAAAACAAGGTTTAAAACTTACTTCATTACTTCACGGCGGAGAGCATATGGGTGGTCGTAGAAGTGGGACATTAAATGTAGCTGGAATAGTTGGAATGGCAGAAGCGTTAAGACTTGCTAATTTAATGCTTGATTACGAAAATTCTCATATAAGAAGATTAAGAGATAAATTAGAAGATGAGATTTTAACAATTCCTGATGTTAGTGTAGTAGGAAATAGAATAAATAGGGTCCCTAATACTATTTTAGCAAGTATTAAGGGTGTTGAAGGTGAAGCGATGCTATGGGATTTAAATAAGGCTGGAATTGCAGCAAGTACAGGAAGTGCTTGTGCATCAGAGGCACTTGAAAGTAATCCTATTTTAGAAGCAATAGGAGCTCACGCTGATTTAGCTCATACGGCTTTAAGATTAAGCCTTAGTCGTTTTAATACAGAAAGTGAAATTGATTACGCAGCAGAACAAATTAAAGCAGCAGCTAAGCGTTTAAGAGCAATTTCTAGCACTTACGCTTATTCTCCAAGCTGGCTTAAAAAGGATAAATAATGGCAAAAAATAATTTAATAAGTGGTTCAATTTGGGATGAATACTCACAAAAAGTTCAAGATTTAATGAATAATCCAATTCATATGGGTGAGCTTACAGAAGAAGACGCAAAAGCTACTAATACAAGATTAATAGTTGCAGATTTTGGAGCTGAAAGTTGTGGCGATGCTGTTAGGCTTTATTGGTTAGTAGATGAAGATACTAATATTATTAAGGACGCAAAATTTAAAAGCTTTGGCTGTGGGACTGCAATTGCTAGTAGTGATACAATGGCAGGACTTTGTATAGGTAAAAGTGTTGATGAAGCTGTAAAAATTACAAATATAGATGTGGAATTTGCAATGCGTGATAATCCTGATACTCCTGCAGTTCCACCTCAAAAAATGCACTGCAGTGTAATGGCGTATGATGTTATAAAAGCTGCAGCAGCTCAATATAAAGGTATTAACCCTGAAGATTTTGAAGATGAGATTATAGTTTGTGAATGTGCTAGAGTAAGCCTAAAAACTATTAAAGAAGTAATAAAATTAAATGATTTAAAATCAGTTGAGCAAATTACTCAATATACTAAAGCAGGTGGCTTTTGCAAATCTTGTGTAAGACCTGGTGGTCATGAAAAAAGAGAGTATTATTTGGTTGATATATTGGCTGAAACTAGAGCTGAAATGGATAAAGAACGCTTGAAAAAAGCTAATTTAAGTGATAATTTTGATGATTTAACCGTTGTAAAACAAATTAAAGCAGTTGAAGAATTATTAGATACTGAAATTCGCCCAATGCTACATATGGATGGTGGAGATTTAGAAGTAATTGATATTCAAAAAAGTAGCGATGGAATGTGCGATTTATATATTAGATATCTAGGCGCATGTAGTGGCTGTTCTAGTGGAAGCACTGGGACATTGTATGCTATTGAAAACGTTCTTCAAGAAAATCTTAGTCCAAACATTAGAGTAATTCCAGTGTAAATTTATAGATAGGAAATTTTATTCCTATCTAAATTTTAAGTAAAAAATTATTTTTATAGATTTTTTATTAAATTTATATGTTGATTTTAAAATTTTTTCATTAAATTACATTTATGGATACTATATTTTAAATATTAATATTATTTTTATTTCTTAAAATCTTTTCAATTTTATTTTTTTGTTTTTCTATGTATTTTTCGCCTAGTGGTTGTATGTCTTTTTTGTTATCTAATTCATAACCACCTTTGCTAATAGCAGCTGAATTTCTTCTATATTCTGTATATAAAAAATAAACCGATAAATCATCAACAAAAGGCAATGAAACTAGCTTAGTTTTAGTTTGATATATTGTATAGGTTTTAAGTTTTATGCCGTTTTGACTAATCAAAATAATATAACTAACTAAAACATTTATTATAAAAAATACAAAATGAAAAGGAGAATAAAGTATTTTAAGAATAGGTTCATCCATTCTATAAGTCCAGCTTTTATCTTCTTCATTTTGTGTTTTAAACATTTCATACTCAAATATGAAAGAATAACTCAATACTGGACGCTTGGTTTTTAACCTAAAAACTATATCATTTTTATCTATAATTGCTGTTACTTTTTTAAAGCTTTTACCTATACCTAAAACACCGATATCATCTATTTCGTAGGTTTCAAAATATATATTTTCATTATCTACACTAATGTAAAAATCATTATTTTTAACAAATCTTAGTCTTTTTATCGGTCTATTAATAAAACATTCAAGAAGTGCATAAATAAAAAACGGCAAAACAAACAATAACTTATCTTGCTTTATCATCTCGCTAGTTGTTGGGTCTTGAATAGTAAATAATACACCTGCTTTATCTAAAAGAAAAATAATAATGCTAACTATAAAAAAAATCATAAAATAATCATAAAACAATCTAATAAGCTCTAAGCTATATAAATAATCGTTTTTTATTTTATAATCTTTTAAATTATTTATATTCAAATTTACCCTTTATAACTTGCAAAATGTTTTAGTTGCTTATTTAAATTTATACTATTAATTTGTAATAATTGATAGTTAATAAATATGTAATTGCAATTACTATATATTAATTTTTATAATTATAATTCACGCCTTTTCAATTTATTTTTAAGGAGATTTTATGACTTTTACAAAACCTAGCGATAGGCGTTTGGCTTTATCTTTTTGGATTGGAATTCTAGCTGGAATATTCGGTGCTATTGTTAAATGGGGCTGGGAAGTGCCATTTCCACCAAGAAATCCTAATTTTGTTTGGCCTCTTGATGCATTAGAAAGAACAACTCCACCTAAAATATTTTTAGAACAAATTGGTATGCCTACTGATTTTACTTATATGTTTTCAGGTATGGATATGCCTTTATCAATTTTCATTGTTCATGTTGGATTTTCAATTGTATTTGGTGTTATGTATTGTATGATTGCAGAAATTTGGCCTCGTATTAAAATGTGGCAAGGTGCTGTATTTGGATTCTTCGTATATTTATTCGCGCATGTAATTGTAATGCCTTTAATAGCACAAGTTCCACCTTTATCACAAATTCCATTTGATGAACATTTATCAGAAATATTTGGACATATTGTATGGCTATGGGGAATGGAAATAGTAAGAAGAGATATAAGAAATAGAATTACAAAATCACCTGATATAAGCATATCTTAATTAGATATGCTTGTAAATAATTAAAATAAATTTTTTAAATCATGTAGTTTAATAATAAATTAAAATTTAAGATAAATTTTTATAAATATTAATATACAAATGCGTTGTCTTAGTAGTTTTTTGAACTGTAATTTTATTTTGTATTTTTAAATAGCATGATTTTATTTATAAAATTTACTATTTACCAGCTTTTGCTATCTTAACTGTTAAAGTGTATTTGCTCATAATTTCTCCTTATTAATGTTTTGTTCTATCTACTGTAATTGCAAATTTTGTAAAATCACCCCTTATATTATCATCATCTATTAGATTTGTAATGACTGCTTTATATGTTTTATTCTCAGGTATAAAATAAAGTCTAAGATATCTTTCGGCTACAGAAACATCTTCGCCTTTAATATCCATAACCCTATAGCCATTTGCCTTTGTCTTTTCATTTGGTGTAGCAACTTTATCAAATACTAATATCTCATCACCATCTTTAGTAAGCTCATATATTTTAATATCAAGTGCAAATGGATAATAAGGATTATCTCGTATATTATCTTCTATTTTTTTATCATATAAATCAACTAAGTAAAAATCCTTACCAATTTCACCATATCTAAATCTTAAAGGATAAAAAACATAAAACCCTAAACGCTCTCCTATATCTTTTCTTTGTGGCTTAAAGATTATTTCAATTTTAGATCCTTTTTTGCTTAAATCAAATAAAGTATATATGGGAGTTTTTGGTATTTTATCTTTATGAAACATATCAAATAATCCAGCATTTAATAATGAAACTAACATAAGTGATAATCCAAGTTTCTTAAACATTTAAACTCCATTGTTTTTTCATATCATATCATTATTTAAGAATATTTTTTGGTTTGTAAATGTGTTTTTAAAGTTTTTATAATTATTGTTTTATAATATTTGTAGATAAATGATTATAATTTTAATTCAATAATATTTCCATATTTTTTAAACATAAAATCATAATTAGCATAGCTATAATCTGCATTTATTGTTATATCGTTATCCAGTGTTATTTTATAAATTTTTAATCTTTTAACATCATCTATTGAAGTTATGAAAAATGGACTATCAACCTCATTAAAAAGAAAAAAATTACCTTGTAAAATATCACAATTATCACAGCAATTACTCATATTGCTTGTTTGTGTAGTTTTTGAAAATCGCATTTTATAATTATATTTTTCTTGAATATATTTTATTAATTTTTCAGGTATAGGCTCAATAGCACCGACTATATGGATATCATCATCATTAGAAAAATTTATATAATCATCATCTATATTTATATATTTATCAATCCCAAAGCCAATTACTCTTGTTTCTTTACCACATTTAAAGCAGTTTTGTTTGCCTTCAATAAGATATAAATTATCAATTATAATAATATTACCATTAATAAATTTTATGAATTTATGATAATCTTTTCTATCATTTACATACCATTTTTTTAATTCTGGATTCCATCTAGCACCTAATTTTTTAGCCTCATCTTTTTCGTTATAATTAACATCTAATAAAAGCATATTATTTTATTTCTTTTACTCCACAATCTTTCATCATATCTATAAATTCATCTTGCAAAGCTTTTTCTTTTTGTGCGATTTCTTCTAATCTTTTTTTTTCAGCTTGAAGTTTTTCGTTCTCAACTATGTCAGTTTTTATTTGTTTTAGTGAATCTAAAAAATCCATATAAAATTCCTTTTAATAATTTTTATGATTTTATTTTATTTTGTTAATTATTTAGCTTAATTTTTTTATAATTGTTATTAAAATAGCTATAAAAATTAATAAAAATCCTAAAATTTGTATATACCCTAAACTAGTTTTAAGCCAAAAATGTGAAATTAGAGTCGCTACTATTGGCACTGATGATGATAAAATAGTGCTTTTTGCTGCTCCTATTTTATTTACTCCTGTCATGTAGAAAATAAATGGAAACATTGTTCCAAAAAGTAAAATTGTAAAAAAAGCAAGTAAAATTTGTAAATTTAAAGTAACTTCTATATCCCAAACACCTTTACTTACAAAAAATACTATCCCACAAATACTCATTGAAATTCCAAGCACAAAAATAGGAGAATATATAGTGTTTATTTTTCTTGGTATGATTGAGTTAGCAACAAAGCCTACCATTGATAGAATGCACATTAGCAATGCAAAAGGAGTGATTAAAATTTTATCTAAATGTCCGTTGGTTACAAGCAAAAAAGCTCCTAAAAATACTAAAATAAAGGCTAAAAATTCTTTAATTGTAGGTATTCTTTTTTCTTCATAACATACTATTAATATTATAAAAACTGGTGCACTAAATTGTATTATAGTAGCGATGGCTGAGTTGCTAAGCATAACGCCGTAAAAATAAAAATATTGAGAAAAGAATATCCCAAAAATTGTAAAACTTATTAAACTAATTAGGTGTTTTTTATTTTTAAAAATCTTAGTTGTAAATAAATTTTTATAATACCCTAACATTAGCATTAAAGTCCCAGCTATTAAGAACCTATAAGCTATTATTGCATCTAAATTTACATGATTAATTTGTGTTAGAAATTCTATACAAGGTCCATTAAAACCCCAAAATATTCCACTAAATATTACTAAAATAGCACCTTGATTATTACTCATTTTTCTCCCTTATAGTTAGTTATTAGATTATATAGTTAAATTATAATTTTGTATTTTTTTTGAAGGATTTTTATGAATTTCAAATATTTTAATAACTTTCAATTAATTTGGTTTTTAATTTTTGCTTTTATGTTTTCTTTAGTTATGTTTTCACATTATTTTTTTCAGAATTATTTATATATGCGTCCATGTGAATATTGTGTTTATATAAGATTTGTTATGCTTTTATTAAGTTTTTCAGCTTTAATTATTTTTATAAGTCCTAAAAAAATTATTCAATTTATATCTTTTATTTTAATTTTTTATTCAATTTTTATGGGTTTTTATTACTCTTATATTTTAAATTTGATTCACAATGCTGTAAATAGCGATGATTTATTTTCAAATGCACCAAATTGTTTTTTGAATCCTAAATTTCCTTTTAATTTACATTTAGAAAAATATTTTCCTAGTTTTTTCACCCCTGAAGGATTGTGCGGGATTGATAGCCCTTATGTTATAGAGAGTGTGAAATTAGATAAAATTCAAGAATTTTTTATAGGAACAAGTGATAATGCTTATAAAGATGGGTTATATTCTAATGGCTGGTATTTAATCCCTAGTTTTAAATTTATAAATATGGCAAAGGCTTGTTTTATTATTTTTAGTGTAAATTTTGTGATAATTTTGATTTTATTTATTAATTTTATAATGAGTTTTGAAGATAAAAAAATTTTATATTCTATCTTAATTTTATCACTTAGTATAGCATTGATTATTATCGGAAACATCACAAAATATTAATAAATAATTAAGATTACAATATTAAAATAAAAATATAATTTTAATTTAAGGAGATTAAGATGAAAGTCTTAAAAAAAGTTTCAAGTTCATTGGTTTTAGCTACTATGCTAATGGGGGGGGGTAATTTATTTGCTTTAAGCGAAGGTAATGAATACATTACATTAAGCACTCCTATCCCAAATGCTCAAAATTCAGTTTATGAAGTATGGTCTTATAGATGCACACATTGCTATTCACATCATAAAGCAAAAACTATGGAAAAAATCCAAGCTGCATTCCCTGATGTAAAAGTTGGATATTTATTAGTAAAAACTATGGGAGATTATGGCAAGCAAGCTGCTGAAGTTTTAGCTTATGCACAAAATGAAGATGAAAAAGCAGGAAGAAAAGTTGCTGACGCACATAGCTTACACCATAAAGTAAGTGATGCTTATTTTTCAGCTTATTTTAAGAAAAATCAAAGATGGGGAAATGGTGCTGAGCCAGATAAATTTTATGAAACAGGTCTAAAAGCTTTAGGAATTGATAAAGCAAAATTAGATGAGTTTTTAGCTACTCCTAAGGCTCAAGAAATCATTGCTTCTTATGAAATCGCTGACCCTATTTCAAAAAATTTCGGAACTCCAGGTTTTGTAGTTAATGGAAAATATGAAGTAAATATTTCAAAAATTGGCTCGCCTGAAGCTTTAGTTGAGGTTATTAAAGAATTACTTAGTATGTAAGGAGTTTTGCTATGAAGCTTCTTAATAAATTAACAAGCCTACAAGAAGGTAGGCTTTTATGGATATTAATGGTTATTGTTACACTAGGTCTTACTTGTGTAGCACATTATTTCTTTCAAGATTATTTATATATGCAGCCTTGCGAACAATGCGTATATATTAGATATGCAATGATAGTAATGGCAATAGGTGGCATAATAGCAGCTGTTTATCCACATCAACTAACTAGAATTATTGGATATACTTTAGGTTTTTATGGTTGTTTAATAGGTTTTGGATTTTGTATAACTTTAAATGAAATTCACGAAGCAGTGCATAATGCAAATGCTTTTGGTGGAGTGCAAGGTTGTAGAGAAATTCCAATATATCCTTTTGCATTGCCTTTACACGAATTAGCACCAGGTTGGTTTTTACCTACTGGAGAATGTGGTCTTGATAATCCTATCGTGCCTGAAGATGCTTATGCTACTTTAAGTTCTTTTCAACAATTTTTCGTAGGAACTGAAGCGGGCGATTTTGAAGATGGATTTTATTCGCAAGGTTGGTATTTAATACCTAGTTTGCATTTTATGAATATGGCAATTGCATGTTTATTATGCTTTGTATGTTGTTTTGTTGCACTTTTAGCAATGTTTATAGGCTTTATATCAAAACCTTGCAAATGTGCAAAAATTGGTGCTATTATTGTAATAGCTATTACTTTGATTTTATTTTTTAGTGGAAATGCTATTAAAGCAGCAAAAATTGCTTCAATGGCAGCTGGAATTTAGGAGTTATTATGAAAAGTAAATTATTAATGAGTTTAGCTTTAGGTGCAGCTATATTTTCAACTCAAGCCTATGCTATTGGTGGTGCTAGTGGTCCAGTTAGTTATAAAGCGGTTGGGCAAATTGGTGCTGTTATGATGAATCCTTATAAAATCGCTCCACTTACAGCTGTTATTAAAAATGGTGGTTATGATATAAAAGATGTTAGTGTTAGTGTTGTTGGTAAAGAAAATGGTGGTATAACAATTTCATATAATCCTAGCAATAAAGATATTTTAACTCATGGTGGAATACCTGTTTTTGGACTTTATCCTGATTATGTAAATACTGTGAAGGTAAGTTATACTAGAAGTGTAGGTAAAGAAAATGCAGAAAAAATTAATGAAGAATATAAAATTTATGCTCCACCAGTTTATAATTTAGGAACAGGCACAAATCAAGCTGGTATATTACCAAATGCTGAAGTTGTTAAAAAATCTGATGATAAGTTTAAAAATAATCTTTATTTAATTAATCACATAATTCGTGCATCACTACCAAATAGCGGTGAAGCTGTTTGGAATCATCCATCAGGCGGTGCTATGGAGTGGGACTTAGAACCTTATGTATGGATGGTAGATACAAATGGGGATATTAGATGGTATTTAAAAACTGATGAAATTAGAGATCCAAATAATATTTATAAAAAAGGTAATATGATGGGTTTTGTTCAAACCAAAGATGGTAATTTACTTTGGGGAATGGGACAAAGATATATGAAATATGATTTAATGGGTAGAGAAATCTTTAATCGTCGCTTACCATTAGGTTATGTTGATTTTTCTCATCACATAGAAGAAACAGATAAAGGCACATATATACTTAGAGTTGCAAGTGGTGATCAAAAACGAAAAGATGGTAAAAATGTAAGAAGTGTTCGTGATGTTATTATAGAGCTAGACTCTAATGGCAATGTATTAGATGAATGGAAGACTTATGATATTTTAGATCCTTATAGAGATACAAATTTGTTAGTACTTGATCAAGGTGCAGTGTGTCTAAATGTGGATGAGCAAAAAGCTGGAAAGGTTGCATCTAAGGAAGATTTAGAAGATAAAAATTCTCCATTTGGTGATGTTACAGGCGTTGGAGTTGGTCGTAATTGGGCTCATATTAATAGTGCAAATTATGATAAAAGAGATGATAGTGTTGTTTTATCAATTCGCCATCAAAGTGCAGTTGTAAAACTAGGTAGAGATAAGAAAATAAAATGGATATTGAGTGCTCATAAAGGTTGGGGTGATGAATTTAAAAAATATTTACTACAGCCAGTTGATAGTAAGGGTAGAAAAATTGAATGCGATGATGGTTATAGTAAATGTCCTGGATATGAAAATACTGAAGGTGGTTTTGATTGGTCTTGGACACAACATACTGCATATGTAATTCCAAGTATGTCAAATAAAGATGAAGTTTATGTTAGCGTATTTGATAATGGAGATACTAGAGGTATGGAACAACCTGCATTTCCAACAGATAAATATTCTCGTGGCGTAATATATAAAATTAATGAGAAAAAAATGACAGTTGAGCAAGTATGGGAATATGGTAAAGAAAGGGGATTTGATTGGTATAGCCCTATAACTTCTATAACTGAGTATTTTCCAAAAACAAATTCAGTATTTATGTATTCAGCTACTGCAGGTTTAGGAAAATTACTTACAAAAACAGGTGTAACTGAGCCAATTTTAAATGAAGTTGATTATAAGACAAAAGAAGTGCTATTTGAATTAAGATTTAAAAATATGGGTGGAACTATAGGTTATCGTGCTTATCCTATTCATATAGATGAAGCATTTAAGTAATGTAATTGTTAATGTATTAATTTTTTAAAGGAGATTAAAATGAAAAAGGTATTGAGTTTATTTGCAGCAGCTGCAATTCTTTCAACAAGTGCTTATGCTATAGGTGGTGCTAGTGGTGCTAAGATTGATTGGTATGTTCAAGGTAAATTAGGAGCTGTAAATTTAAATCCTTATGGATATTCTCCATTAACAGCTGTTATTATGAATGGCGGTTATGAATTAAGTGATATTGAAGTAACGATAGTTCCAAAAGAAAATGGACAAATTATTAAATATCAAGTTGATTCTCAAAGAGCTAAGACTTATGGGGGCATTCCTGTTTTTGGGCTTTATCCTAATTATCAAAATACTGTTAAGGTAAGTTATACAAAAAAAATAAATGATAAGGTTGAAAAAGTTGTAGATGAAATTTATAAAATAACTACTTCGGGTGTAAATATGACACCTAGTGGTAGTGCCATGCAAAGAGGTGTTCCTTTTGAAAGTGTGAAAGTATTAAAAGTTGAACCTGAATTTGCAAATAGACTTTATTTAGTAAATAATGCTCCGGGAAAAATAGCAGCACACAGTTCAAAATCAGTTTGGAATAATCCAGTAGGTGGTGCTATGGAATGGGATGAAAGTTCAAATGCATTTATAATTGATACTAAAGGTGAGATTAGATGGTATTTTGATGCTGATAAACTTATGGATTGGAATAACATATATAATCGTGGTATTATGATGGGTTTTCATCAAAATACAGATGGTGCGTTTTCTTTTAGTTTTGGACAAAGATATGCAAAATATGATTTGATGGGTAAAGAAGTGTTTAATAGACAACTACCACTAAATTATATTGATGCATCTCACGCTGTTGATAATATGCAAAATGGACATTATTTATTAAGGGTTGCTTCAGCTCATGCATTAAGACCAGATGGAAAAAGTGTAAGAACAGTTCGTGATGTGATAGTTGAGGTTGATGAACATGGTAATGTTGTTGATGATTGGAAACTTTTTGAAATTTTAGATCCATATAGAAGTAATGTGATAAAAGCATTAGACCAAGGTGCAGTATGTTTAAATGTTGATGCTAGTAAAGCAGGACAAACTATAAGTGATGAAGAGTTAGCAAAACTTGATAGTAGTGATAAATTTGGAGATATAGCAGGAACTGGTGTTGGTCGTAATTGGGCCCATGTAAATAGTGTTGATTATGACCCAACTGATGATAGCATCATAATCTCATCTCGCCATCAAAGTGCTATTATTAAAATTGGCCGTGATAAAAAGGTAAAATGGATTTTAGGTGCTCATAAAGGTTGGAATGATAAATTTAAAGCAGCTTTATTACAACCTGTTGATAGCAAAGGTAAAAAAATTGTTTGTGATGATGAATATAGTAAATGTCCAGGATACGAAAATTCTGAAGGTGGATTTGACTTTACATGGACACAGCATACAGGTTGGAGAATTGATTCAAAATCAGACAAAAGATATATTTATATAAGTGCATTTGATAATGGTGATGCTAGGGGTATAGAACAACCTGCTTTTTCAACAGATAAATATTCTCGTGCTGTAGTTTATAAAATAGACCAAAAAAATATGACAGTTGAGCAAGTGTGGGAATATGGAAAAGAGCGTGGAAATGAGTGGTATAGCCCTGTTACATCGCTTACTGAGTATTATAAAGATACAGATTCTATAGTAACTTATAGTGCAACTGCTGGAATGGCATTTGATTTAAGTGCTGGTAAGGCTATAGGTGAGCCAAAGCCAGAGATTGATGAATTTAAATGGGGAAGTAAAACTCCATCAGTTCAAATTCAATTTACAGGAACAGGAATTGGTTATCAAGCGATGCCTGTTAGCTTAGAAAAAGCGTTTAAATAAAATTAAAAAATTAAAGGAGAAAAATATGAATAAAATTTTAAGTTGGTTTGCAGCAGCTGCAATTCTTTCAACAAGTGCTTATGCTATAGGTGGTGCTAGTGGAGCAGCTATTGACCATGAAAAGCAAGGTAAGATAGGCGAAGTAATAATGAATCCTTACAAAATCGCTCCCCTTACAGCAGTTATTAAAAATGGTGGTTATAAATTAAGTGATGTTAGTGTTGAAATTGTTCCTAAGGAAAATGGAGTTCCTCTAAAATATAATGTTGCTAATAAATTTTTATTAACTCACGGTGGAATTCCAGTTTTTGGACTATATCCTGATTATTATAATACGGTTAAGGTTAGCTATACAAAAGAAGCAAATGGTAAAAGTGAAAGAATAGAAAACGAAGAATATAAATTATATGCAGCAGCTATTTATGTAGAGCCTAGTGGAACTAAATTTAAAAAAGGTGCATTCTTTTCAAATGTAGAAGTAAAAAAAGTTGATAATGAATTTAAAGATAGATTATATTTTGTTAATAATATTGATAAAAAAGGTGGACAAGCAGCTAGAGTTGTTTGGAATAATCCAACTGGAGGCGCTCTTGAGTGGAATTATTATCCAGAAAATTATATTTTAGATACAGCTGGCGATGTTCGTTGGTATATGTTTGCAAATCCTATATATGATTTTGACCAACAGTATAAATCTGGTGTTATGATGGGTTTCCAACAAGATAGTGATGGTGCTTTAGTTTGGGGATATGGTCAAAGATATGCAAAATACGACATAATGGGAAGAGAGATTTTCAATCGTCGCTTACCTGCTAATTATGTAGATTATTCTCATCAATTAGATATAGCTTCAAATGGTAATTATTTTTTAAGAGTTGCAAGTGCTGATGCAATTCGTCCTGACGGCAAACATGTAAGAACGGTAAGAGATGTTATTGTAGAAATTGATAGAGATGGTAATGTGGTTGATGATTGGAGATTATACGAAATACTTGATCCATATAGAGATATAGCATTAAAAGTATTAGACCAAGGTGCGGTATGTCTAAATGTTGACGCTAATAAAGCAGGACAAACTTTAAGTTCAGATGATATATCTAAACTTGATAGTAGTGATAAATTTGGAGATATAGTAGGAAGTGGTGCTGGTAGAAACTGGGCTCATGTAAATAGCGTAAGTTATGATAAAATTGATGATAGTATTATTATTTCATCTCGCCATCAAAATGCAGTTGTAAAAATTGGTCGTGATAAAAAAATCAAATGGATTTTAGGTGCTCATAAAGGTTGGAAAGATGAGTTTAAAAAATACTTATTACAACCTGTGGATAATAAAGGTAAAAAAATTGAGTGTGATGATGAATATAGTAAATGCCCAGGATATGAAAATCCTGAAGGCGGATTTGACTTCACTTGGACTCAGCACACAGCTTATATTATTAATGAAATGAGTAAAAAAGGTATTACTTATATAACAGTTTTTGATAATGGAGATAGTCGTGGTATGGAACAACCTGCGTTTCCAACTGATAAATACTCTCGTGCAGTTGTTTATAAAATAGATGAGAAAAAAATGAGCGTTGAACAAGTTTGGGAATATGGAAAAGAGCGTGGAAATAGTTGGTATAGTCCAGTTACTTCTATTACCAAATATAATTCTGATAAAAAATCAATATCAGTTTATTCAGCAACTGCTGGAGGTGATTTTGATATGGCAAAAGGTGCGTGGTTATCAGCTCCAAGCCCTTATTTAATGGAATTTAAATATGGAGCAAAAGAACCAAGTGTTGAAATGCAAATTAAAGATGCGACTGGTTATCAAGCGTGGCCGTTTGATTTAGGCAAAGCACTTAGTAAATAATTTTAAGCCCATTTTGGGCTTAAAATATATAAGATATATTAAAATTATATGTTCTACTATTATCATAATTAAAACATACTTCATTGTTACAATTAAATACTCCTATTGTATTTTTAGAATTTGTTATGTTGCTTATATTGAAATTTGCAATTAATTGATTATTTTTTAATTTTTTTATATAGCTTAATCCTAAATCCCAAGTGTAGTAATGTTTAAGTCTAATATCGCTATATATTCGTTTTTTTAATGCATTATCATATGTATTAAAAAGATTATTAGAACTTGAATGAAATGTAAAATAATTATTTAATTTAAAATTATTATAAATTAAAGTATGGGTTAGATTTGCTGTAAATGGTTCATAAATAAATGGTAATTCACTAGATTTAATGATTTTATTATGATATATAATATCATAGCCTTTATTGCTAGAATATTCCATCGTACTACCAGTTTTATGTATATAACTAAGGTTTAAATCAAAATAATTTTGAGTATTAAAAATATTTAATGGCTTACTACTAGATAAATTAAGGCTTATAATATCACTATTTGTTTTTTTATCATTGTGATAAACGCTATAATTATTCTCAACTCCATCAATGTTTTCTAAGCCTAAATCTTTTTGACTTGATGAATAAATTTCGTTATAAGTTTTACGTTTAACATATTTTAAAAGCATTTTAAAATAATTAAATTCGGCGTTATAATAAACGCTAAATTCGTTAGCATAAGGGCTTTTAAGTCCTTTAAATACTCTATCTTTTTTCCATTTGTTTTTAAGCACCCAAGTATCATCATAACTAGTTCTTGTATATTCCTCATATCCACTAAAATAATCATCAAAAAGTAAATATGTTAAAAGTCCTTTATCAAAATATTTATTAAAACCAAATCCTAAAGCCTGATTGTCGCTTAAATAATATTCTACTCCACTTCTAGGTGCTAGATTAAATTTTTTACTTAAACTATCATAATCACCCCTTAATCCAAGTCTTAACCTAAAATTATCATAATTTGCATTCCCTTCAATAAATACACCATAATTATTTATATATTTTTTACTATTTGCATAATGTGTTTCATAGTATTGAAAATATTGATTATTTATACAGCTTTTATCATTTAGTTTACAGTTTAAATTATTTTGTAAAGGAGTTGGATTTTCATATCTTGTATAAGGGCTTATTCTATTTATTTCTCCTTGGTTTTTAATAAATTCAAAACCAAAATTAAAATCATATGTTAGATTTTTAGCTTTAAATTCATTTGTTTTTAAATCAATTTTATATTGATAGCTTTTTTCTTTTTGTAATGTATCACCTAATCCACCATAGCTTTGTTTTGCTCCTGATGGCAAAATGAGTTGGTATTGCACTTTGTTATCATAAATTCTTGATGAATTAGATTTTAAAAATGATAAATGTTGATTTATTTGTAAATTTTTTAAATTACTTTCTAAATTAAAAGCAATGCTATAACCACCATATTTTACATTCATATTAGAATTAATTACGCCTTCTTGAAATTGTTTAACACTCATAGGATTATATAAAAATACTGAATATAGTGTATGATTTTCATAGTCTTTTTGAGTTTTTAATAATATAGTATTAGTTCTTTCGCTTACGCTATCAATGGTATAAATATCTTTCTTTTTTACTTTTGCTTTAGAATAATTATCACTCACAAAAAATAAAAAACCAAAAGTATCATTTAAATAAGAACTAAAATCAGCACTTAAATATCTTTTATAATAATTGCTAAAATCTTGGTATCCATATCCTGTAGAATAATTTTGTCTAATTTTTTCATCAATGAAAGCGTTTTCTTGTGTTGTATAAGACATATTAATTGCTCCACTAGGTTTTTTTGTTGGATTTTTTATTTTTCCATCAATTACTCCACCTAAAAATCCTCCGTAACTAGCACTTACAAAACTATCATGCACATTTAAATTTTCAAGTAATGATGAATCAATATTTAGTCCGTAAGAGCCTAAAGATGGATTAAACCATACATTTTTATATAGATATTTATATCTATTAGGAGCTATTGTGCTTGTAATATTTATACCATCTACATACATTTGATTTTGATAAGTTTTTGCTCCATTTATAGAAAAATCCTCTGGTTTTAACGAATATGAATTAGTGGTATTTTTATCTACACTTACTCTTATATTTGTATGTTTTTTTAAAAGTTCATCTAAGCTATGATTTATTTTATTTTGATTATTTATATATTCTTTATTGTAAAGTGTGCTAGAAAATCCTATGTAATCGGTATTTAAACTATTATCATATATATGAATTTCATCTAAAGTTACAGCATTTAAACTAAGTGATACAAGTATGTATATTTTATAAAATTTCAAATTACCCCTGCCAATCCAATGTTTTATTATAAATTAATTTAATTTTAATGTCGCTTTATAACCTTCTTTTTCAAGGCACTTTAGCAATTTTTTTTCATCATATTTTTTATCATTAATAATTAAAGTTTTATTATTTAAATTTACATTATAGTTTTTAGTAATTTTATTAGCACAAAAACTAATAAAATCTACACAAACCTCACAAGCCATATCTTTTATATAATAAGTATTCGCATATAAATTTATAGCAAAAAGCGTTATTATTAACGCTTTCATTGTTGTATAGCCTTATAACCTGCTTCATTTATTTTTGCAACAATCTCTTTTATATCAACATCTTCGCCAAAAGTTAAAATTAAATCTTTCGTTTTAAAATCAGGTTTATAATCTTTTACCTTAGCTATATTTTCAGTTGCAGCTATAATTTTTTTAGCACAACCACCACAACCCATATTTTTGACATTTAATATGTAGGTAACATCAGCAAATAAGAAATTTGCAATGAAAGTTAAGAAAAATACTTTTTTCATAATTACTCCTTAAAATTAATAATTTTTTAATTTTAGTATATTATTAGTAAATATTGATAAAGAATTTTATTTTTAATAAGAATAAATCAGTGTAATTAAAATGCTAAATTTCAGCATTGAAATTTAGCATTTTTTAAATATTATTTCACTTCGCCCATATGAGGTTTAAGCATAAATTCAGGGCTTAAAATCTTATCAAGTTTTTCTTTATCCATTAATTTACGCTCTAAAACTAAATCATAAACTCTTGCACCAGTTTTTAGTGCAACTTTTGCAATACTTGCACTATTTTCATAGCCTATATAAGGATTTAGTGCGGTTACAATTCCAACGCTATTCATTACGAAATTTTCACAAATTTCTTTATTAGCCGTGATTCCATCTATACATTTATCAGCTAATGTTTTCATAGCACGCTCTAGCATACAAATACTATGTAATAAACTATATGCTGCAAGTGGTTCAAATACATTTAATTGTAATTGTCCGCCCTCGCAAGCTAAAGTAACGCTAACATCAGCACCGATTACATAATAGCATACTTGATTTACCACTTCAGGGATAACTGGATTTACCTTACCTGGCATAATTGATGAGCCTGGTTGCATTTTTGGTAAGTTAATTTCATTTAAGCCACATTTTGGACCACTAGAAAGTAATCTTAAGTCATTGCAAACTTTGCTAAGTTTTGTTGAAACTCTTTTTAAAACCCCACTAATTTGAACAAATGCACTTGTATCTTGAGTAGCTTCTATTAAATCATCTGCTATTACGAAATTTGCACCTGTAATTTGTTGTAAATATTTAGCGACTATTGGTGGATAATTAGGGTGAGAATTAATTCCAGTTCCAATAGCAGTAGCACCTAAATTTACTTCTAAGATTTGTTCTCTAGCACTATTTACTCTTTTTATATCAGCACCTATCATAGCAGCAAATGTTTGAAATTCTCTCCCTAAAGTCATAGGAACGGCATCTTGAAGCTGGGTTCTACCCATTTTTATAATATCTTTAAATTCAATTGCTTTTTTTTCATAAGATTTTCTAAGATACTCCATAGCATCCATTAAATCGCCTAAATAATCATATAAAGCTACACGAATACTTGTTGGATATGCATCATTTGTGCTTTGAGATAAATTTACATGGTCGTTTGGATGACAATATTCATATTCACCTTTTTTATGCCCCATATATTCAAGTGCTATATTTGCTATAACTTCATTTGCATTCATATTTGTAGAAGTTCCTGCACCACCTTGAATCATATCTACAATAAATTGGTCTTGATATTTTCCAGCTATTAATTCATCACAAGCAAAACAAATAGCATTTTTAATTTCATCACTAATTAATTTTAGTTCGTGATTTGCTAATGCAGCTGCTTTTTTTACTTTAGCAAAAGAAGTAATAAACCTTGGAAAATCTTTAATGCGTTTTCCTGAGATATCAAAATTTTGTACAGCCCTTAATGTTTGTACACCGTAATAACAATTATCAGCAATTTCTAGTTCACCAATAAAATCGTGTTCTTTTCTCATTAAATCTCCTTTAATCCTTTTATTTAGGATAAATTTGTTAATTTTTTCAATTAATATTATAGGATAAGTTTATAACTAAAAATTAATTAAGGATATTTATGTTTGAATGGTTGTTTTCTATTGAGGGATGGCTTAGTTTTTTAACTTTAACATTGCTTGAAATTGTATTAGGTATCGATAATATCATATTTTTAACTATATTAGTATCTAAGTTACCTAAACATTTGCAAAATCGTGGGCGAATTCTAGGTCTTGGTTTTGCTATGTTAACTCGTATAGCACTTTTATTTAGTATTTTTTGGCTTACTAAACTTACTAAACCTTTATTTATTGTATTTGGTAATGAAATTAGTGGAAGAGATTTAGTTTTATTAGGTGGTGGTATATTTTTAGTTTTTAAATCTATAAAAGAAATTTTTGAAATGTATAAAGATGAACATGAAGAAAAAGAATTTAAAGCAAGTGCAAATTTTTTTATTGTGATAATTGAAATAGCTTTAATTGATATAGTATTTTCGCTAGATAGTGTAATTACTGCTGTAGGAATTGCTAATGATTTGTCAATAATGGTAACAGCTGTGATAATTGCCGTTTTATTTATGATGTTTGCTTCTAAATTTATTAGTGATATTGTTGATAGATTTTATGAGCTTAAAATGCTTGCATTGTTATTTTTAGTACTTGTAGGTGGAGTTTTAATTGTTGAAGGTTTAGGACTTCATGTAGATAAAGCTTATATTTATTCAGCACTTGGTTTTTCGCTAATCGCAACTATTTTAAATATTTTAAAAAAGGCTAAAGATGAAGAATAATTTTACTGAATTTGTTTTAAAGCATTTTGGAATATTTTTATATTTTACACTAAGCAATATTTTTTGCTTAGTGTTGTTTTCTAATAAGAATATAAATCAAGGAATTATTCAAGATTTAAAATATATAAAATCTACTTCAGTTACACTAATTTTTATAATCTTATTTGTATATTTTCTAATCTATATTCTAAAATCTAAAATCCCTTATGGGGGGGGGGTGGATTTTAAGATTTTTAATAATTTATAATTTCTTTGTAATCTTTATTCAATCTTTTTTAGTAATTAATTTTAATAATTTTTTAAATCCAAGTTTCTTAGAAGCATTTTTAAATACAAATATGGCTGAAAGTATTGAGTTTGTATCAATATATATTAATTTTAAATTCTTTGGAATTTTAATTTTTATGATTGTGGCTTTAATTTTATTAAAAATTAAAATAAATATAAAGATAAATAACAAATTAAACATAGCTTTTATTATTTTAATATTTGTAGTTTGCTTTGGGAATGATTTAAGAAGAGCTATTAAATATGATTTTAGTAGATATATAAATATTCCTTTTATTAAATTTAATAAAGAATTAATTTATACAGATGATATTTTGATTAATTCTAAAATAATGCAAGAGAGTTATTTAAAAATTGCTAATAATCACGAAAAATTAAAAGCTAATGAAAACATAAAAAATATAGTTTTAATAATAGGAGAAAGCTCAAGAAGAAGTGCTTATCAAGACTACGGGCAAGGATTAAACACCACACCTAATCTAATAAATATAAAAAATAAAATAATTTATTCTGATGTTATTGCCCCTTATGCTTCTACAAATCCAGTAATGAGTGTATTACTTAATTTTGCTAATTTAGATAATTTAAGTGAAAGAAAATTTTATGAGAATTTAGACATTATTAATTTATTCAAATTAGCAAATTACAAAACCTTTTGGATATCTAATCAAGACTATATTAGCGAATGGGGAAATAATGCCGCTAGTGTTGGTATTATGAGTGATTTTTCTTATTTTACAAATAAATATATGAGCTCTAGCGATACTTTAAGTTATGCAAAATATGATGGGGTTTTATTGCCTATTATTAAAAACCTAAAATTAAGTGATAATAATTTCATAGTAATTCATCTTTTAGGAAATCACGGAAATTATAAAAAACGCTATCCTAAAGAATTTGCAAAATTTAATGAAAGCGATATTAAAACTAATATAAGCGATAAAAAAAGCATAGCAGAATATTATAATTCCATACTTTATACTGATTATATAATTCAAAATATTTATGATATATTTAAAAATGATGATAGTTTGATAATTTATTTAAGCGACCATGCTGAAAGCTTATATGATGATAAAAGCAAATCTGTTTTAGGGCATATTTTAGATAAAATTACTGCCGAAATACCTTTTATAATCCTTTATTCAAATTCTTTTGAAGAAAATCATAAAAAACTATTAAAAGATTTAAATAAAGCTAAAGATTTACCTTTTATGAGCGATGATTTAATACATTTAATTTGTGATATTGCAGATATTGATACAAAAGAATTTGAATTGAGTCGTAGTATTATTAATGATAAATATGATAAAGAAAGAAAAAGAATATTTTCAAATGAATTAAATTATGACTAAGTTTTAAATAAATATATAATAAAAAAAATATTAAATTTTAATAAAAATAATAATAATTAAAATTTTTTATTTTGATAATGATTTTAAGATTAAATTTAGTTTATAAAAATAAAATAGAAACTTTAAATCTCATTTTAAGGATAAAATATGAATCAATTTATTATTAAAACATATTGTAAATTTTTAGTTTTTATTAAGGACACTAAAGGTGTTACTGCTATTGAATATGCACTTATTGCTGTTGCAATTTCTGCAATGTTATTTTTGGTTTTAGGTAGTGGTGACGATGGTCTTATAAGCAAGATAAAAGATTCATTTAAAAGTATTCAAGATGCCCTTACAATAACCAAGGAAGAAAGTGGCAAATAATATAATTTTAGGTGGGTTTATCTTACTTTTGATTACTATTTTTTTTACAGATTTTAAAAAAAGAGAAGTTAGCAATTATCAAGTTTTGATTGCTTTAGTTTTGTGTGTAGTTGCCTCATTTTTATTTGAGTATGAATTAAATTATAAATTTAGTTTATATGCTTTATTAGTGGGCTTTTTATTATGGAAAATTAAGTTTTTTGGAGCTGCTGATGTAAAGCTTATTTGCGTTTATTTGCTTTGCGTTAGGGAAGAAAATTTGATTGATTTTTTATTTTTAATGTCGGTTTTTGGCTGTTTTATTGGGATATTTGTTTTGCTATTTTTTAAAAATAAAAGCGTTCCTTATGCCCCAGCAATAGCTACTAGCCATATAATTATTTTTTATGAACTATATTTTAAAGGTTGATTATGAATTCAAAGTTAATTATTATTTTATCAATAATGATTATTGTAATCTCTAGTTTTGGGATTATTAATCAAAAGCAAAATACATCTAATGATAATAAAGTTAAAAAAGAAATACATAGTGTTTTAGTATTATCAAAAGATATTAAAAAAGGAGAAATTTTAAAAAATGGTGATATAAAGGTTGAAAATAAAGAATTAAATATTGATTACTTAAAAGATTCTTTAATTATTGATAAAAATATAGATTTTATTATTAACGGTGGTTTTTCTTTAAATAAAGATTTAAATGCAAAAAGTATTTTAAGATATGAAGATTTATTAAAAGGTGGCATTTTAGACGATTCACTTGATATATCAGTAGATGGTGAGTTAGCATTTATATTTAATTTGAATGAACGTGAAATTAATATATTAAAAGATATTAAAAAAGGAGAGAATGTTGATGTTTATTTTAAATATGAAGAGAAAACAAAAAGTCAAGATTCAGGCATTGTTACAAGAAGTGATAATTTAAATAAAGCAAATAAAGAAAATGCAAACTTAATTAATCTAGTATTATTTTTTAAAGATAAAAGAATTTTAAATAAAAATAATTCAAATGGAGAAAATCAAGTAATTTTACAAATGAGTGCAAATGATGTTAAAACTATCTATGCTATAGAAAATTTAGGGCATTTTTATATTTTTCCTGCTGATAAAAATAGTAAAGAAAGTTTTTCTGCTGAAAAAATATTGGTAAAAGAACATGTAAAAGAATTAAGAGGAGATGGTAAATGAGAATTATTATATTTTTATTTTGTTGTTTAACATTATTAAATGCAAGTTATTTGACATTAAAACCAGGTGAATCAAAGGTTTTCAATACTAAAGAAAAAATTTCAACAGTATTTGCAAGTGAGCCAAAAGTTCTTGATTATCAAGTTATTAATTTTACAACTTTAGCTGTTTTTTCAAAGGCAAATGGATATGCTGAAATTAAAGCTTTTGGTGAAAATGGTGATAACATAATTTTAAATATAAGTGCTAATATTGATACGGAAAGTCCAAATTTAGTAAAAATTGCAAGATTAATTGAAAGGCAAAATCCTGATTCAAAAATAAAACTTGAAAAATTATCTATAGAAGAAAATGGTAATTCAAGTTCAAAAAAAGGCTATATTATAAGTGGGGTAGTGCCTAATTTAGAAAGTAGAGATAAGGCTTATTTAACAGCAGCAACGGCTTTAGGATTAAATATAAAATCTGATAAAATTAAAAAACAAAATATTTCTAAAACTTCAAATACAGGTGTAGATATTACAAGAGATGGTAGTGAAAATTTAGATTTTTTAGAAAAAATAACCATTGATGGATTAGTAGATGATTTAGAAGTATTAGCCCCAAAGCAAGTAAATGTAAAACTTATAATTGCAGATGTAGAAAAATCAATTGTAGAAAAATTAGGAATTGATTTTAATAATGGGCATTTTGAAATTCCAATTGTTAATTCACAATTACATTCTTTATCTTCTAATCTTAAAACAATAGGAATTACATCAATTATTGATGCCATAAAAGATGAAAATGTAGCTAGAATTTTAGCACAACCAAATATTTCAGTTATTAGTGGCGAGAGTGCTACATTTCAAGTAACTTCTCAATATACTCCGACAGGAATGACAATAGCAAGTAATGGTGTTACAGAAATTAATCCTCAAACTCCTATTGATTATGGTATTTCGCTTACAGTTCAGCCTAAAGTTTATAGCAAAGATAGGATAGTTTTAAATATAGCTCAAGAAGTAAGTGATATTGCAAGTGTAGTTGAAGGTAAAACTACAAGCACGGCAAATATCAAAAAAAGAAGAACCCAAAGTGTAGTAGAGCTTGCCGATGGGGATAGTTTTATATTAGGTGGGCTTATTGATGAGCGTGATATTGAAAATCTAAGGGGTATTGCCGGGCTTGGAGATATACCAATTTTAGGTGGAGCATTTAAGAAAAATTCAAAAACTAGGTCAAAAACAGAGCTTTTAGTAGTAATGACTATAAGTCTTACAAAGCCAGTTGCACAAGAATATGTTCAAGTGCCAAGTATCCATAAAAAAACTTTAGTTGGATCTTTGCTTAATATCAACAATATTCAAAGTTCTGTTTTAAAAGAAACTGAGTTAAATGAATTTATTTCTAATATTGGTTTTATAAAATAAGGAGAAAATAATGTTTTTTAAGAATAAAAATGAAAAAATTATAAAAAAATCAATTTTATTAATTTCTTTAAATGATATTAGAATAAAAAATATAAAAGAGCATTTGAGCATTAAAGGTTTAGATGTAAAAATTTTACTTAAAGATTATAAAGATATACACACTAAAGATTTGGACAATAATTTAGTAGCTATTATAATTGATTTAGGTGTGATTAAAGATATAAAAGAAAGTATAAAAATACTAAGTACAATTTTACCTAGAGATATTAATTGCATTATTTTTGCAGATAATGACTCTATTGTAATTAGACAGGAATTTTTGAATAAAGGTTTAAGATATTTGCATTACGAAACACAATTTAATGAGATATTTTACGAACTTGAAGACCATAATTATAATAAGGTAAGTTTTAGCTCTATTCAAATTAGTGTTTTAGGAACTAAAGGTGGCATAGGTACTTCTTTTATAGCGTATTTACTAGCAAAAAATATTTATGATAGGTTTTGTAATAAAACATTACTTTTGCAAGGTGCAAATAGTTCTTTTAATATAGATTTATTTTCAGATATTAGTTTTAATACAGAATATTTTCAAGATAAAGGAATATGTTTATATAAAGAATCACTTGAAGATAATTTCGTAGGATTTAATAAATACTCAGAGCATAAAATTAACTTTATGGTATATGACCAAGGTATTTATAATGCGAGCAAAGAAAATATAGAGCTTACTCTATCAAATTCTGATTGTGTAGTTTTAGTAATAAATAAAGAACTAGCATCAATTAAAAAAACCAAAGAAGTATTAGAAACTAATGATTTTTTACTTAGCGTAAATCAAGGAGCTAAAAGAATTATTTTAGTTTTAAACGAATTAAGCCCTATAAAAACTCTTAGCATAGGAGATATTGAAGAGTTATTAAAAAGAAAAATTGATTTAATAATTCCATTTAAATCTGGCATAAAAGAAGTAAAAAACAATGGTGCTTCAAAAATCAATAAAGCAATATCAAGTCTAGTAAATCTAGTAATTGGTATAAAAGAAAAACCTTTAAGTTTATTTAAGAGAAAAATATGAATAATGTAGCTTTTAAACAAGAAATTAGATTTATTAGAGAACAGACTTTAGCTATTATTGATTTAGATAAGATTGAAGAATTAGCTACCGATAGGCAACTTTTATTAAAAGAGATTTCAACTTTAGTAAAAAAAGTAAGCATTACAAATAAAAAATACCTATCTCCTAAGGATTTTTCATATATTGCCGAGTTAATTACAGATGAAATTATGGGACTTGGACCTTTAAGAGAATTAATGGAAGATGATAGTGTAAGTGATATTTTAGTAAATGGCCCTAATAATATTTATGTAGAAAAAGGTGGAAAATTACAAAAAAGTAATTTAGAGTTTCTAGACAATAACCAACTAACAGATATTGCAAAAAGAATGGTAGCTAAAATGGGAAGAAGGGTTGACGAAGCTCAGCCACTCGTTGATTCAAGACTTCCTGATGGAAGCCGTTTAAATGTGGTAATTAGTCCTATTGCACTTGATGGGACTAGCATATCTATTAGAAAATTTAATAAAAGTTCAAAAACACTAGAAGAATTAGCAATCGGTGGCTCAATGACGCTAGAGATGGCAAAATTTTTATCATTAATTACATATTCAAGATGCAATATAATTGTTTCTGGTGGAACCGGTAGTGGTAAAACTACTCTTTTAAACGCACTTTCACAGCATATTAGCAATGATGAAAGAATTGTTACTCTTGAAGATGCAGCCGAGCTTAAATTAATGCAACCACATTTAGTAAGACTAGAAACTAGAATGGCAGGAGTTGAGCAAAGTGGGCAAGTTAGTATGAGGGATTTAGTAATAAATGCTCTTAGAATGAGACCTGATAGAATAATTGTGGGTGAGTGTAGAGGTGGTGAAGCATTTGAAATGCTTCAAGCTATGAATACAGGGCATGATGGCTCAATGACAACCCTACACGCAAATAGCCCACAAGATGCACTTAGCAGACTTGAAAACTTAGTTATGATGAGCGGGTTTGATTTGCCAATTTCAGCAATTCGTTACAATGTGGCAAGTGCTGTTGATGTAATAGTGCAAATTGCAAGATTAAATGATGGTTCAAGAAGGGTTATAGAAATAGCCGAAATAGGAAAGATTAATGATAATGGAATAACTAGCCTTTATCCTATTTATAAATTTAAGCCAAGACCTTATAGAGATGAAAAAGATAAAATCATAGGCGATTATGAATTTTATGGATTAAGAGAAGATTCTGTAATTGCAAATAATGCGATTATGTTTAATATAAAAGATTATTTAGATGAAATAGTGGGGGCTTAAAATGGAAAATATATTTATTTTAACACTGCTTTTTGGCTTTTATCTTTTATATTTTGGTTTAGGTAAATCAAGGCTTAAAATATACGGAAATAAATTCTTAAAAAGTGATTTAGCTAAAAACACTCAAAAACAAAAGAAATTAAATATAAATGCAAATCTAGCGTTTATATTTAGAAATATTTATGATAAAAATACTGGATTAAATAGAAAAAATCTCATAATTTTTGTTGTAATTGTGTGTGTTTTGTTATTTATAAATAAAACATTCTTAAATCTAAATGTAATTATTGTGTTTTTTGCTTCTTGTGTATTTGGAATTTATTTTATAAATAAATTAGCTTTCAAACAAATAAAAGATGATTTTGATAAGAATTTTCCAGAGCTTTTAGTAGTTTTAAACGGAGCAATTAGTGCTGGTAGCAATGTAAATCAAGCTTTACAAGATTGCTCTAATGTAATTTCAGGAGTTTTAAGAACCGAGCTTAAAATAATAGTAAAAGCACTTGCTATCGGAGATGATACACAAAAAGTTTTTGAGGCTAGTTATAAAAGACTACCTTTTAAAAATTATTATTTTTTCTTAACTTCACTTTTAGTAAGCCTTAATAGTGGTGCAAGACTGAAAGAAATTTTAAGCAGATTAGCCACTTCAGGAACAAAAGCTAAGGCAATGGAAAAGAAAAAAGAAGCAATGACAAGTGAAGTTAGAATGAGTGCAAAAATAACAGCGGCTATACCGTTTGTATTTTTATTTTTAACCAAATTTATAAGCCCTGAAAATTTTGATTTTATTTTATACGATGAAAAAGGTCGTTATATTTTATATTATTTTTTAGGTAGCGAGTTGGTTGGAATTCTTATGATTATGTATTTGATGAGGAAAATATAATGCAAAGTTTTTATATTTTATCAATGATTTTTGGAGTATTTTTGATGTTTTATGCAATAAATAAAAAAAATACTATGAAAAAATATAGTTTGGTTGTAAATAATACAGGTTTTAGCGAATTTATAAATACAACTAATGTTTATGATATTTTTGAAAAGAGCGATAAAACTTTATATTATTTAAGAAAAATTGATTCTAATGTGGTTTTAAAAGTATTTTTTGCATTTAGTATTTTTATGATTTTTTATATTTTAAAAACAAGTGGATTATTAAAAATCTCTCAAAATACATTATCGGCTTTAGGAATTTTTATTTTTATATTAGTAATTATTGCACCAAGCTATTTACAGCAATTTATCATTGAATCAAGGATTAGAAAAATAGGTGCTGATATTCCTATGTTTGTAGATTTATTAGCAGTTTGTGTGCAATCTGGAATGAGTATTGAAAATGCCATTAAATTTTTAGAAGGCAGTATTACTTCATTAAATGAAGCTTTCGCACCTTTTTTAAGTAAATTAATTATCAAAATGAATGTAAATGGGCTTGAAGCTGCATTAAATGATTTGCAAAATGAATTGCCTAGTCGTGAAATATCAATGATGTGTTCTACATTAAAACAAAGTGTTAAATATGGAAGTGGAATTTATGAAAGTTTGATGAGTTTAAGTGCTGAAATTAGAGAAAGTACCTTGCTTCAAACAGAAGAAGCCATAGGTAAATTATCAGCTAAAATGAGTGTTCCACTTATTTTATTTTTTATGTTTCCAGTGATTATAGTAATCGCTGCACCAGGAGTAATGAGAGTATTAGGAGGAATTTTATGAAAAAATTAACAGTTTTATTTTTATCAATTTTTATTTTTACAGGTTGTCAAGCTACTTTAAAATCAAAACAAGATATTTTAGATGATACTTTAACCAAAGAAAAGATTTATACAGCTATTAAAAATTATGATGATTTAATTAAAATCAATAAAGAAAAATTACAAAAAAAGGACACCCCAGAAACAAGAATTGCACTAGCCTTAAATTATTACGATATAAATGATTTTGATTCATCACTTTATTATTTAAAGCCATTATTGCAAGATGGTAAAAACTATAAAGCATTTTTACTCAAAGCAAAAATTGAAGATTATAAAGAAAATTATAATGAAGCCTTAAATGATGCTATAACAAGTATTAATCTAAATCCAAAAAATCCAGAAGCTTATAATGTAATAGGTATAGTAAAGGCAAAGCAAAATAAATACGAAGATGCAAAAATAGCTTTTCTAAAAGCAAAATCATTATTTTTAGCTGATGAAATAGTAAATAATAATTTAGGTTTATTAGAAATATCAGAAGGTAATTATGCTATTGGAGTTGATTATTTATTACCTTTATACAATAGAAATTATAAGAATTTAAAAATTATTAATAATTTAGTTTTTGCACTAGCTAAACTTAATAGAGATAGTGAAGCTATTGAAATAATAAAAAGAGAAAATTTAGCTAAAGAGCCAAAAAAATTATTAATAAATATTAAGCAAATAAATACAAATGAAAAATTTTCTAAATGATATTAAAGGCATAGCAGCGATAGAAACCGCTATGCTGCTTTTTCCTTTTTTAGTATTTGTTACGATTTTGGTTGAGGTTTTATTGTTAGTTTATACTAGTGTTGCGATTGATTATGTAAATAGCCAAGCAGCAGCCTATGCTTCAAGTTTTTCTTATAAAGAAAATTATTTAAAAAAATATAAAGAAGAATTAGATAGACAAAGACAAAAAATAGGATTTTTCTTAACCGATGGAAGTTTTGATATAAGCATAGCGTATTGCAATGATTTAAACGAATTAAGTAAAGAAAAATGTGAGTCAAATAATGATGAAAGCATAATAAATTTATATGAACTTACATATAGAGTAAGGACTATTTTTTTATTTAATTGGATAGAAAAAAATAAAATTCTTAAAAGTAAATTAGCTTATTTTAATGAATTAAATTGGAAAAATGATGAGTAGTTTTTTAAGAAATAAAGTAGCAAGTGTAAGTATAGAAGTTAGTTTTATGTTGATGTTTTTTGTAATTTTTTTAGTACTTAGTTCTGATATAGGAAAGCTTATTAAAACTCAAAATTCATTGGAGAAAATAAGTTATTCATTAGCAGGAATTATTAGGGAAAGAACAAATTTATACAATAAGACATTATTAAAAGAGAGTGATATAGATAATTTATATAGTATTGCATTGGTTTTAAATGAAAAGACTTTAAATAAAGAATTAGGATTAGTAGTAGAAAGTTTAGAGCCTAATAAAAATGATGATTTTAATTACAAAAACTATAAAAGAGGTGAAGTAGAATGTGTAAATAATAGTAATTTAAAAGATATAAGCAAAATAAATTTTGTTAATAAATTTGAAAATTATACTAGTCTTTATAGAGTTACTTTATGCACTAAAAACAATGACTTATTTATGCCTATTAGAGGCATTAATTTAAAAAAGTTAGAACCACTTGCAAGTTCGGTAGTATATGGAAGATAAAATGACTAAATTTATATTAGAAAAACAAGGTTTTGCGTTAATTAGTGTAGCAATAATTTTGCCTTTTATATTTGCACTTTGTGTAATTGCTTATGATTTAAGCATGACGCTTAAAAATCATTCAAGATTACAAGATGCTTTAAGAGAGGCTAGTTTTTTAAGTGCCACTAATGAAGAGAATTTAGAAGATAGAGTAAAAATATTAGTGAGTGAATATTTAGGAAGTGATAAAAATGTATCAAATATACAAATAAAGCAAATTGATGGGATTACAAAAGTCACAGCAGATATTACAAATAATGGTATTTTTAATAAATTTATATCAGCAGATGATATAAGTATAAGCACTAAAGGCATTTACGGAATGCAACCATCTAGTAAAATTAGCGATACTGATTATATTTTTGCCATATCTTTCGGAAAGTCAGGAGCAGAAAATAGTACGCTTTTAAATTCTACTTTAAAAAATCTTTGTAATGAAGATAATAAAAAGCTAATTAAATATGGAGTTTGTAATCCACCTTTAGGAAAAGCAGAAATAATTGATGCAACACAAACAATGATTGCAAATATAATTAAAACTGCCAAAGAATACGATAGTCAAAATAAACAATATTTTGGTTTTGTACCTTATTCTAATGTCGTGATGGTAAATGGTAAGGATCTAGATGAAAAAACTATTGTAGATAGAAACGATGGGCTAACAAAAAGCGAATATGAAAACGCATATTATTATATTGACCCAATGGATATTTATGTCCCAAATGAGTTTAAAAAGGTTGATTTGTTCTCTAGGTTTTATCCAAAAAGTATATTAAATCATGCAAATTCAAAGTTTGAAACTTTAGTTTTAAATCGTTTAAAGGCTTTAGATATTGATACTAAAATTTTTACAAATGAATTTGCAGGAGATTTTTTACTTAGAAAATTTGCACTTGATTTAAATAATGAAAGATTGCAAAATTATTCTAAAAAAGATATTGAAGATGCCATTAAAACATTTGATTTAGGATACGATAATCAAAAACCAGGCTTAAACGAAGGCGAATTTAAAAAAGATAAAACTAGGATAGAAAATACCATAAACAATGCTTTTGATGAAAATGAAAGTATGATTCTTAGGCTATATAATCATAAAGTTGATAAACTTTTAATTAATGCTACAAATGATGAAATTATACAAATAGCTAGGATAATGCAAATAGAAGAAGGAAAATATCAAAGTTATTTAGAAGCTTTAAGTATTGCTAAAAATATTTTAACTAATAATGTAAATGTTGATAATAATTCTAAAGATGACTTTAATAAAGTATATGCATTGAAAATTTATGATATTTATTATAATAAATATATAAAAGGTGATGATGATGAATGGGATGGATATACAGAATTAGAAAATTGTGGCAAAGTTGATATCAATGGTTATACATTATTTGAAGATTATAATGATAATATAACAAATAACGAGTTAGATAAAGCAAAGGATAATTTTATAAAAGCCATAGATTATATAAAACAATCTCTTAAAGAGTGTTCTAATTTATCAATGCCAAAACTTTATGATACTAAAAAAGATTTTATCAATGATGTAAAAAGAATATATGAATATATTGCAGATAATTGGGAAGATGAATATGAGGATTATTACTATGCTTTAGAAGATGCTATAGATGGTAAGGAAGGTAAGGTTTTTGAAGAGTCTAAAAAAGCTAAGATAAATTTTGCTAACATAGAAGAATTTAAAACAATAATAGCTCCTACATACCCAGAAGAAGCACCAAAGCTTACTATAGGTGGAATTTTACCAGAAAAGATAAAAGAGCTTACAAAAGAAGTTAGAGAATTGCAAAGAAAATTTAATTCACTTGATATATTTCCTTATAAATTTTGTGATGACCCAAGGTCGGCTGCAGAAAATCCAGAAACTTGTGATTTTTCACAAGAGCCTAAAAAAAGTCATGCTAAACAAAGAAATGATGTTAGAAAAGAATTGTCTATAAAAATGCACGAATTAGAAAATTTAAAAAATACAAATAATTTTTTAAGAGGTAGTGATATTTTAAGAGTAGAATTAAATAATGAATTGATTGCAAAGCTTGAAAGCTTAAAAAATGAAGCTTTTAGAAAATATAAAGACGCAGAAAGCGATTTAAACGCTAATTTTGATTTCAAGGGCAAGGCCTTAGGAAATAGCTATATGGCATTTTTATTAGGTGGAGTTACTCAGCAAACAATAGCAAATGCTATGAAATTTGTTGAAATAAAACCTTTAAAAATCCAAACTCTAAGTGATATAAAAGAAATTGATATTTTAAATGAAATACCGTTTAAAATTGATAAAGGTTTTTATGATGTAGCAACTCCTTTAAATAAAGATTATGCAAGTGTTGGACTTATTAGGGCTTCTTTAATGGCTACAAAATCAAAAAGCAATAATCCAAATGTGAAAATATTAGTTTTTTCATCAGCAGCAAGCGATAATGATTATGCACTTTTTAAAGCAGGATTATGTCAAAGATTAAAAAATGGTATTAAGCAAATTACTGGTAAGAATGCAGAAATTTATGCAATTACTTTAGGTCTATCAAAAGATGAAGGTAGAATAATAAATGAAAGTAAATATAAGGAAGTTTGGTCTCAATGTACAAATAATATTTTAATAGGAAATACAGTGGATGAATTAATGTATGAAATTAATAGTTCTGTATTTAATAATCCTTATGGAAATATTATATATAAATAGTAGAGATTTAAATTTTTATTAACTTAATAAAGTTATTATTAAATAATAAAAATTATTAATTAGGAGATAAAATGTTAGATTTAGCTATTATTGGTGGTGGCCCTGCTGGTCTTAGTGCGGGATTATATGCAACTCGTGGTGGGCTTAAAAATGTTGTAATGTATGAAAAATTTATGCCAGGTGGACAAATTACAAGCTCAAGTGAGATGGAGAATTACCCAGGCGTTGCAACCGTAATGGATGGAATTAGCTTTATGGCACCTTGGAGTGAGCAAAGCACTAGATTTGGTCTAAAAATTGAGCAAAAAGAAGTAATTAGAGTTGAAAAAAATGGCGAGAATTTTAAAATAATTTTCTCTGATAATTCAAGCGAAGATGCTAAAGCTGTTATAGTTTGCACAGGAGCAGCTCCTAAAAAAGCTGGTTTTGTAGGCGAAAATGAATTTTTTGGTCGTGGAGTTAGCACATGTGCAACTTGCGATGGTGCGTTTTATAGAAAAAAAGAAGTTGCAGTTTTAGGTGGCGGAGATACCGCACTTGAAGAAGCACTTTATCTAGCTAATCTATGCTCTAAAGTATATTTAATCCACAGAAGAGAAGGTTTTCGTGCAGCTCCATCAACCGTTGAAAGAGCTAAGAAAAATGAAAAAATTGAGTTCATTTTAAACGCTAAAGTAGAAGAAGTAGTAGGAGATAATGCTGGAGTTACAGGCGTTAAAATAGTATTTAATGATGGTAGCAAAAAAGATTTAGCAGTTCCAGGGATATTTACTTTCGTAGGACTTGATGTAAGAAATGAAGTATTAAAACAAACTGATGGCTCATTTTTATGCGAAATGGTAGGAGATGCTGTTAAGGTTGATTTAAAAATGAGAACGAGTGTTGAAGGCTTGTTTGCTGCAGGAGATTTAAGAGTAGATGCTCCAAGACAAGTTGTTTGTGCTGCGGCTGATGGTGCTAACGCTGCTTTAGGCGTAATTTCATATTTAGAGAGCAAACATTGATTTAAAGTAGCTAAGTGCTACTTTAAATATAAATTTTAATATTATTGGATTTATTAATTAAAAATCAGTAAAAATTAATTTTATAATTTAGAAAATGATTTTATTTAGTTAAACAAAATTTTATTATGTTTTTATAAATGATTTTAAAAGTGTAAGTAATTAAATTTAAGTATTGTTTTATCAATAAAATAATAGGTTCTTATTAGTTTATAATTAAAATTGCAAATATTTTTATTTAAATGAAAAAAGTTTAAAAAAATATAATTTTTTATTTTTTTTAACATTACTTTATTGATTTTTATATGTTTATTAAAAATACTTTGTATTTTTAAAATTTAATATATTAATTTAAAATTGATTTTAGTTTTAAAGTAGTATTTTCTACTTTAAAACTTTTGGAAGAGTTATGCCTGTTTGATTTTGATATTTACCTTTTTTATCAGCATAAGAAGTAATGCAAGGCTCATCACCTTGTAAAAATAACACTTGAGCTATACCTTCATTTGCATATATTTTTGCAGGTAGTGGAGTGGTGTTGCTAATTTCTATTGTAATATGACCGCAAAATCCAGGCTCAAAAGGTGTAACATTTACAATAATTCCACATCTTGCATATGTGCTTTTACCAAGACAAATTGCTAATACATCTCTTGGCATTTTAAAATATTCAACCGTTCTTGCAAGTGCAAATGAATTCGCAGGAACAATACACTCATCACCTACGAAATCAACTACATTTTTATCATTAAAATCCTTAGGGTCAATCATAGTGCTATTTACATTTGTAAATATTTTAAACTCACGCCCAACACGAATATCATACCCATAACTAGAAAGTCCATAGCTAACCACATTTTTACCTACATTCTCTTCACAAAATGGAGTTATCATTTCGTGTTTTAATGCCATTTCTTTTATCCAAGCATCACTTTTTAGTCCCATTCATATTCCTTATAGTTTAATTTTTATAAATTATTTTATTAGGGTGTAATTTTGCCATAGCAATAATACCACCATATAGATTTTTTATAATTATTTTATCTTTATTTATAATATCACATAGCATAGCACTTCTAGCACCACTTCTACACATTATTACTAAATTTTCATCATTTTTAAATTTATCTAAAAAAATGTCAATATCTTTTTGAGTTAAATTATTAAAATCCATAGGATATAAGATACTATTTTCTAAATATGCTACATTATGTTCTTCATCAGTTCTAATATCAATTATTTTATGTTTTGAAAAATCAACTTTTTCAGCACTAATATCTACATTCATATAATTCCTTTAAAATTTTAATAATAATAACAATAAAATTTAAATTAAAAATTTTATTTTACATTGTATAACACAAAAAGTTATAATTAACTAAAGGAGAGTTGATGAAAAATTGTATTTTAGCTTGTGTAGATAATTCTATTAATAGTATAGGTATTTGTGATGCGGCAATTCATTTTGCAAAACTTTTAAATGCTGATATTACATTGTTACATGCATTAGAGCCTTCAAGTGATATTATTCCTGATTTGTCTGGTGGGATTCATTTTGAAGTTCATTATGAACTTATAGAAAAATTATTAGATGAAGAAGAAAGACAAGAAAAAAAGGCATTTAAAAATGGTAAGGAATTATTAAAAAGGTATGAACATTATTGTAGTAGATTAGGTATTGCTACAAATTCTTTGCATTTAAAAGGAGATTTAGCTGATTTAGTTAGTGAAGTTGAAAAAGATTATAAACTTTTAATAGTAGGTAAATTTGGAGAAAGTGAAAGTGGCATTCATACTAAGGAATTGATTAAAAGTGTTAATATTCCTGTAATGATTGCAAATAAAGAATTTAAACCTATTGAAAAAGTTTTATTTGCTTATGATGGAAGTGAAAATTTAAATAAAGCATTAGAAAAAAGCTTGCATCATCCTTTATTTATAAATGCTGAAAGAACATTATTGCATTTAGGAAAAGATAATTTAAAATCTCAAGAAATTTTATTAAGTGGTAAAAAATTGTTTGATAAATTTAATAAAGAGGTTAAATTAGATATTATAAATAAGACTACTCCTCAAGATTTATTAGATTATGCTACGAAAAATAATAGTGATGTTATTGCTATGGGTGCATATTCTAGCTCAAAGCTAATGCATTTATTTTTTGGTTCATTTACTAATGAAATTATTAAAAAGTCAACATTGCCATTATTTATTTTTAAATGATTAGAACGGATATTTTATGGTAAAAAAAGAACTTGTAATATTTTCAAATTTAAGACAAATTAAAGAATACATTGAATCCTTAGAAGATAGTAGATTTTTTGCTAATACTATTAGTATTAATGATTTTTTTAATGATTTTGCTATAAGTGATTGTAAAAAAGCTAGTGAAATAGAGCAAATCATAGCTATGAGTAAAGCTTGTAATAAAACTAAAAATTATGAAAAGTTAAAATTTTCTAATGATTTTTTAAATTTTTTAAAAAATAAAGAATATTTATTTTCATTTTTTGCAGAGTTAAATAGCGAAAAGGTTAGTATAAATGATTTAAGATTGAGTGATACTTATAGTTTTTTTGATGAATATTTAGATATTTTAGAAGAATGTTTTAAAAACTATAAAAAAGAATTACAAAATATGAATTTGTATGATGAAATAACCTTAGAAAAATATAAGATAAATAAATTTTTAATAAGTCAATATTATAAGATTACATTTTATCTAAATGGATTTTTAAAAAAATATGAATTAGAATTTTTTGAAGAAATATCTAAATTTTGCGAAGTAATGATAATTATAAATGTTAGTGAATTTAATAAGTCTTTGATGAAAAAGTCGTTTAAATTAGATTTACTAATTAATCAAACTTATACTTTAATTTACAAAGATAATTCTTGGCAGATTTTGAAAAATACACCATTAAAATATAATGATTATATTAATACGGTTTCTTTTTCAAGTCCTATTTATCAATATATTTATACTTTGCATTTGCTTTCAAAATTTTATGCTGATGGTAAAAATATAGCAGTGGTTTTACCTGATGAAAGTGTATCTAGTGCTTTAAAAGCTTTGGATATTAAAAATTATTTAAACATAGCAAGTGGTATAAAGAATAATGAGGTTTCACAGAAATTAAATGCTATTTTATGTGATGAGAAATATGAAAATTCTATTAATAAAATACAAGAAAAAATATTAAAAACTGGTGATATTAAACTTAATTTTAGTGATTTTTCTAAATTTAAAGAACAAATTTTATCTCTTAGTAATAACGATGAGGTTAAAGAAATTTTAAATAATCGTTTATTTGATATAGAAATTTTAAATAAAGAATTTAATCTAAGTCCTAGCGATATTATAACTTTATTGGATGTTGAAAATATAAAAGTTTCGCACACTGATGGTGGCAGCGTTAGTGTAGTAGGTTTGCTTGAAACGAGAGGGCAAAAATTTGATTTAGTTATTGTTCTTGATTTTAATGATGATTTAGTCCCTAAAAGAAGTGTTAGCGAAATGTTTTTAAATAATGTTGTTAGAAAAAAAGCAGGAATGATAAGTTATGAAGATAGAGAAAATTTACAAAGGCATTATTATAAAGAATTATTTAATTGTGAAAATGTTTATGTTTTATATCTTGAAAACGAAGAAAAATCCCCAGCTAGATTTTTAAAAGATTATAAAACTAATCATATAAGTGTAGATAAGGTTGGACTTTTAAATTCTTATTTACAAATTGATAAAAATTCTATTTTACCTAATGATAATTTATTAGAATTAGATGATGAAAAAATAAAAAATCATAATTTTTTTGATGAAGAACTTAGTTATTCAAGACTTAGCACTTATGAAAATTCATCATATGAATATTACTTAAAATATATTGAAAAATTAAAAGAACCGAAATCTTTAAAATCAATGAACGCAGCTGATGTTGGGTCTATGATTCATAAATTTTTAGAATTGTCTAGTTTTGATGATTTAAATAAATTTAAAAAAGATTTTGAAGATAATTTTATAAATATTTTAAGCCCTATTGAGTTTGCATTAATTTATGATAATTTGGATACTATTTTTTACACAATTAAAGATTGTTGTGCGAGTGCAAAATGTGAAGCTAAGATTACTAGAACAATAGGTGATATTAATCTAATAGGCTATGTTGATAGGTTAGGCGATAACTACTTAATTGATTATAAAAATAAAAACAAGACAAGCGATACTAAGAATAATGAAAAACAATTAGCTTTTTATAATTATATTCTCAATGATACTAATAAAAAGGCTATTTTGTTGTATCTTAAAAGTACTCAGGGTGTAAAGTTAGAAGTAAAAGATATTGATAAATATATAGAAAAAATTGAAGAAGAAATTGCTGATATAAAACAAAATGATTTTATTAAAAACAATCCAGAAAAAGCTTATGGATATTTTTATTTGATAATTAATAAAAAAGATAAAAAGGAATTTAAATGAAACATATAGCATTGCAAGCTAGTGCTGGAAGTGGCAAAACATTTATGTTAAGTGTTCGTTATTTAGCACTTTTTTTAGGTGGTGCTAATATAAATGATATTGTAGCTTTAACATTTACAAAAAAAGCTGTAAATGAGATGAAAGAGCGTATTACTAATGTATTTTTAAATTTACATGAAAAAAAAGCTGAACTAGAAGAATTAGAAAAAATAATAAATATTAGTCAAGATGAAATTATCAAGATTAGAGATACAAAAAGAAAAAATTTTTTAGAAGAAGAGCTTAGAATTTATACATTTGATAGTTTTTTTTCTAAAATTTTAAGATTATTTGCTACTTATGAAGGTCTTAGTGTAGATTATGAACAAACTAATTTTATTAAATTAAATGATGAATTTTTAAAAAGTTTAACTCGTGATGAAGCTTTAGAGATAGTAAAAAATTTAAAAAATTTAAATATGAATTTGGATAATTTTTTATCATGGCTTTATAATCTATATTTGAATTATACTGGTGAATATGAATTAAATGTAGTAAATGATATAGATTTGATGAAAATTTATAATGATATTAAATACGATTTGATGAGTTATAATGATAAGAAAATTACTGAATGGTTGAATGAAATTTGTGATATTGATTCATTATTAAACTCAAAAATTTATGGCAAAAAAACAACTGAAAAAGCTATGAATAATTCAGATGTTTTTAAAAATGCTTATGAAAAATTAATAAAAGCTATATCTCATCATTATGCTTATTTAGAATACCAACAATTAAAATTATGTTTTAAATATTTGGATAAATTTGTAAATATAGCAAAACAATATCATCAAAAAAATAATATACTAAGTTTTGGTGATGTGGCGCTTTATGTACATAAAATATTACAAAATAATGACTTAAAAGATTTATTTTATTTTCGTTTGAATTCAAATTTAAATCATTTATTAATAGATGAATTTCAGGATACTTCTATTATACAATATGAAATAATTAAACCTATAGTAGAAGAAATAGTATCAGGTATTGGCATTGACAATAGATTAAAAAGCTTTTTTTATGTTGGTGATAAAAAGCAATCAATTTATACTTTTAGAGGTGCTAAACAAGAAGTTTTTGACCTATTTTATAAAAATCCTAGTTTAAATATTACTTTAAAAAATTTAGACACTAATTATCGTAGTAAAATAGCAATAGTAGAATTTGTAAATAAAAATTTTAAAGAAATTTATCCTAATGGTGTTTATACTAATCAATTAGTAGCTAGTAAAGAGCAAGGCAGGGTAAGTAAAATAATAAGTGATGATTATTTAGTAGATACTTATAAAAAAATCGTTAGTTTATTAAAAAATGGAGTTAAGCTAGAAGATATTTGTATCCTAGTAAGAGAAAATAAATATTTAAATTTTTTATCAGAATTTTTAAGTTCTAAAGGACTAGATATTAATACTAATAATAATATTACATTAGTTGAAAAAATAAGTGTTAGAGTGCTTATAGAATTTGCTAAATATTGTATTTTTAAAGATTATGCATATTTGTATTTTGTAAAATCAGTGCTAGGAATAGAATATGATATAATTAAAATTGATATTACAAAACCACCTGCTAGTGTTTATAACGATATTATAAATCATTTAGGGATTAAAAAAGATGAGTTTATTTTAGAATTTTTAAATGATGTTTCTAATGCACCTAATTTTTTAACAACTTTATATGAATTTAGTGATAGCTTATCAAATGCTACTAGTTCAAAAGGTATTAATATTATGACAGTTCATAAGAGTAAAGGTTTACAATTTGAACATGTAATATGCATTCATAATGATAAAAGCACGGTAAATGATGTCGGACTTAAAATTGAATATAATTTTGATAAAGCTAAATGGTATGGTTTTATAAAATCTAAAAAAGATATAGTTCAATTAAGATGTATGGTAGATAGTGATTATACTAAGAAAATAGAATCTTATGAAAATACACTTAAATTAGATGAAATAAATAATTATTATGTAGCATATACTAGAGCTATAACTTCTCTTTGCATTATAAAAACGGAAAAATCAGGTCTTAGCGAAATTGATTATAATTCATTAGAAAGTGAAATTTTAGATGACAATTTATTAGAATATAATTATGAGAAAACAGCTATACAAGAAAGTTATAAAAAATATGATTTTGATACAAATATACCTTTACAAAATATAAAAAATAAATATTTTTCTTCAGATGAAATCATATTAGGAGAAGCTTTTCATTATTTTTGTGAATTAAATGATTTTAAATATTCTAATTTTGATGAATGCTTTAAACTTGTTATATTTAAATTTCCAAAGGTAAATGTTGATAAGCTTAAAGATATGTGTAATAAATTTATAAATTATGATGAATTAAAACAGCTATTGAATGGTTTTGATATTATAAAAGAGTATAATTTTAAGCATAAATTTGAAGTATGTAGAATAGATTTATTAGCAATGAATGATAATGAAATTTTAATTATTGATTATAAAAGCTCTTGTTTTAGGATGGAGTATAAAAAACAGCTTGATAAATATGAAGAATTTATAAAATCAATTTATAAAAATAAAATTATTAAAAAAGTTGTTATTTTTTATGAAAATAATGAATTTAATTTGAAATATATATAAAATTAAGTAAAAATATTTAATTTTAAAATTAGCTTAATTTAAGTTTATTTTTAGTTTTAAAAATTATAATTAGCGTTTTAAAAAATTTGGCAAAGGTAAAATCATGACAAAAATAACAAAGCCAAACGAAGTTAAAAGAGACTGGATAATTGTAGATGCTGAAGGTAAGCGTTTCGGTCGTATTTTAACTGAAGTTGCAACAATTTTAAAAGGCAAACATAAGCCTTGTTATACACCGAATGTTGATTGCGGAGATTATGTAGTAATTATCAACGCATCTAAAGCAGAATTTACTGGAACAAACAAAGCTGATGATAAATTATACCATAGACATTCAGGCTATTTTGGAAGCACTAAGAGTGAGAAATTTGGTGATTTATTAGCAAATAATCCAGCTAAATTATATAAGTTAGCAGTTCGTGGGATGTTACCAAAAACTACACTTGGTCGTGAAATGTTAAAAAAATTAAAAGTTTATGCAGGTAGCGAACATCCACACACAGCTCAGGTAAAAGGAAAATAATATGGCGAAATTTTATGCAACAGGTAAAAGAAAAACTGCAATAGCTAAAGTTTGGGCTAAGGCTGGAAGTGGTAAAATAATAGTGAACGGAGTAGATTTAAATACTTGGTTAGGTGGTCACGAGGCTATTAAGTTAAAAGTAGTTCAACCTCTATTAGTAACTAAACAAGAAGGTTTAATAGATATTACTGCTGATACTTTAGGTGGTGGATACAGTGCTCAAGCTGAAGCTTTAAGACACGGAATTTCTCGTGCTTTAGCTGCTATGAGTGCTGATTTTAGAGCGCTACTTAAACCACAAGGTTTATTAACTCGTGATAGTCGTGTGGTTGAGCGTAAAAAATACGGTCGCAGAAAAGCAAGAAGAAAACCACAATTTAGCAAACGTTAATTTGAAAAAGGAGAAAAAAATGAAAAAGTTAGGTTTAGCTTTAAGTGTTGCTACATTATTAGTAGCTGGTGCTAATGCAAGTGAAATTAATTTCAGTAATTTAGAAATTAGTCCAGTTGCTACATATAATGTTCCAGAAGGAAATCTTGATCTTAAAAGTAAATTTGGTTATGGTTTAAGAATCGGTTATATGTATGACTTTATTGGTGCTGAAATTGGTTATGAACGTGCTAATGGCAAATATAAAGATGTTGATGGCAATGGCAGTACTAGAGTTGGTATAGATAGAGGATATCTTAATGCTATTTTACCATATAAATTAGGTGATACAAATTTTGACATTTATGGATTATTAGGTGTTGGTTATGAAAATTTCAGTGAAAATCTATATGATAATAAAAACGGAATGTTTGGTCAATATGGTGTAGGTTTAAAATATAAAATTTATAAAAGTTTTGGTTTAAGAGCTGAAGTTCGTGATCAAATTAAATTCCGTCACGCTGATCACCAATTAATAACTACATTAGGCGTTATTTTTAATTTTGGTGGCAATGATGAAGTTACTCCAGCTCCAGTAGTAGAAGCTCCAGCTCCAGTAGTGGAACCAGCTCCAGTAGTAGAGCAACCAAAACCAAGAGCTTGTTATGATTTAGAACAAGTTAATGTATTATTTGGTTTTGATAAAAGTAATGTAGGCGCTAATTATGTTCCTGAAATTAAACGTTTAGCTGATTTAATTAATAGTGAGCCTGCTTATTATGCTTATGTTCGTGGTTATACAGATTCTATTGGAACAAATCAATATAATCAAAAATTATCAGAAAAAAGAGCAAAAGCTGTTGAATCTGAGCTTGTTAAAGCTGGGGTAAGTGCTGATAGAATCAATCCAAGTTGGTATGGATATGATAATCCAGTTGCTGATAATAGCACTAAAGAAGGTCGTGCACAAAATCGTAGAGTTGAATTAAAAATTATTTGTCAATAATTTTTTATATGGCTTCGCTTGAAGCCATATTTATTATTTTTATCCATATAAATTTAAATTGTAATTGTTTAGAAACCTTTATTAGGAATAATTTTGTCTTAATTTAAATAAGGAGATAAGATGAAAGTAAATTTTAAAGGTAGCCCAGTTGAAGTTACTAATGCTATTGGTGTTAACGATGCTGTGAAAGATACAAGAGTAGTTGGTAAAGATTTAAGTGTTGTAAATTTAAATAAAGATGCAATTATAGTTAGCGTTCCTAGTTTAGATACTGGTGTTTGTGCTAAAGAAGCTAGAGAGTTTAATGCTAAAGCTAATACATTAGGCTTACCCGTTTATGTTGTTAGTTTAGATTTACCTTTTGCTATGGGTAGATTTTGTGAACTTGAAGGATTAAGCAATATTATACCTGTTAGTGATTTTAGATATGGTGAATTTACAAAAAATTATGGTTGCAAAATTTCTGAAGGTGCATTAGAAGGTCTTACAACTCGTGCTGTATTTGTTCAAAAAAATGGTAAGATAGTTTATACTGAAATATGTTCTGAAATTACAGAATTACCTAATTTTGATGCACTTGCTAAAGCGTTAGCATAAATTTTATAGTAAGCATATGCTTACTATAGTCCATTTATTTTACTACATGATAATTCATTACCTAACATACAAGAATGTTCTAGAAATTTTTTACTTATTTTAAAGTTACCATTTTTAAAATTTATATTAGCAGCTTCAAAACAAGCTGGTTCATAATTTTTATAACAAGTATTTTCTAAAATATTATACGATTTTTGTTTTTCATTCATACTTATTAGTAATTCAGATTGAATTAAGCAAGAATTATAAAAATTATTATCACAAGCTAATTTAGAGTATTTTAGGGCATTTTCTTTATCTAAGAATCCTTTGTAATATAAAGCTGTTATTATACAAGAGTTCATATTTTTTTCATCATCACATTGTTGTTTTAATATTTTTAAGGCTTTATTTGAGTTATTTTCAAACTGACTAACAAGATAAGTACAAGCTAGTTCAAATTGATTTTGACAAGCTAGTCTTAATGAGTTATATTTAGTATTAAAATCGTTTGTAATTGTTGAAATTGTGTAACATGCTGCCATATTTTTTTCATTACATCTTTTATTTATATATTCTTTTGCTTCATTATTATGAATTATTTGTGGCATCTTTGAAATTTTATCACATGATTGAAAGTTGTTATTACTACAAGAATTAAGATTATTAAACATCTCTTCTAAAATAGCATATTCTAATGCTATTTGTGCTTCGTTTCCAAATAATATAGAGCAATAAAATATGCTAAACAATATTTTTTTCATTAAAATTCTCCTTGTTTAATTTATACTTAGTGTTATTTTACATTAAGCTGATAATTTTTTTGTATTTTAAGTTAAATTTAATAATATTTTGTTTAGAATGCAACAAATATTTTAAAAGGAGTTTATAATGTATGTTTTTGTTAGTAAAAAATTATCTTGTATAAGCTTCTATTCTCATCATGCCCTAGGGCATTAATTCCCACATAACATTTTTATAATTATTATTTTTGTTCCGTTTTTAGTTTTTTAGTTTTTATTATTTTTTAAAGGAAGTTTTATGTTAACAAATCCTGTTTTAATAAGCGTTATTATAATGCTTGCATTATGTGTTTTGAGGTTTAATGTCTTTTTAGCCATTTTAGTTTCTGGTTTAATAGCCGGACTTTTAAGCGTTAGTTTTGATGATAATTTTTTAGTTGTTTTAAAAAATATTATGAATACTTTCATAGATGGTATGAGTGGAAATTTACAAACCTCACTTAGTTATGTTTTAGTAGGTGCTTTAGCTATAGCAGTATCAAGAACAAATTTAACTGCTTTTTTAGTAAATTTCATTAGTAAAAAAATGTCTGATAAAAGAATGTTATTGTTAGCTTCTTTAGCATTCATTTCTTGTTTTTCTCAAAATATAATCCCTATTCACATAGCATTTATTCCGATTTTAATACCACCAATGCTAAGTTTATTTAATAAGCTTAAAATTGATAGAAGAGCAGTTGCGTGTGCTGTTACATTCGGTTTAACAACTCCTTATATGACTTTGCCTGTTGGTTTTGGTTTGATATTCCAAGATATTATCGCTCAGTCATTAAATAGCAATGGTGTTAAAGTTACACAAGGCGATGTTGCTGGAGTTGTTTGGCTTATGTTTTTTATAATGGTTTTTGGTCTTATAGCGTCATTTATATATTTTAGAAAACCTAGAGAATACCAAGAATTAGAAGTAAAATATCAAAATTTAGATAATATAACTTTCGGCAAAAAAGAAATTAGCGTTGGTATAGGATTATTAATTACTTTAGCTGTTCAAATTTTTGTAGGTTCTTTACCACTTTCGGCTTTACTTGGATTTTTATTTATATGTGTAAGTGGTGGAATTGAGTATAAAAAAATCGATGAAGTTTTTTTAGGCGGCTTTTCTTTAATGGGTTATGTTGCATTTATTATGCTTATTGCTTGTGGTTTTGGAGCTGTTTTAAAAAGCACTGGTGCGATTGAGCAAATCGTTGAATTTACGTTAAGTATTACTACTAATAAATTATTAATTGCATTTGGTATGATGTGTATAGGTTTATTAATTACTCTTGGAATCGGAAGTTCATTTGGAACAGTTCCTATTATTGCAACATTGTTTGTGCCAATTTGTACTGAGCTTGGATTTAGTGCTGAAAGTATTATTTTTATAATTGCTTGTGCTGGTGCGGTTGGAGATACTGGCTCTCCTGCAAGTGAAGCTACTTTAGGTGTTACAGTAGGGCTTAATGCTGACAATCAAAGTGATCACATAAAAGATGTTTGCATACCTACATTTATATTCTACAATATACCTTTGATAATAGGTGGTGCTTTAATATCTTATTATCTTTGATTTATCTTAGGTAAATTAATTTTTTAAATAACTACTAATTAAATAGTAGTTATTTTTTTAATATTTAAATTTATAAAAGTTATTTTATTAAAACTTTTATAAGTTTTACCAAAATTGTTACTAAAAATATAACAATATTAAACAAGTATATAAAATCAAAAACATAAATATAAAAAAGTTATACAAAATGCCTATTTTATGTTGTTTTAATTATATTTTATAAAAATAAATAAACTAAAATAAAAAAAGTATAGTGGTGACCTCGATTGGACTTGAACCAACGGCTTTTACCATGTCAAGGTAACACTCTACCACTGAGTTACGAGGTCTATTTTATAATTCTAACAAATTTTTACAAATAAATTATTTTTTTTCTTGACTTTTTTAAAAAATTAATATATAATGCAATCTTTCTTATTTGTTAGTCGGGGCGTAGCGCAGTCTGGTTAGCGCACTTGGTTTGGGACCAAGGGGCCGAAGGTTCGAATCCTTTCGCCCCGACCACTTCTTTAATATTTTCAATTTATGGTGAGTGTAGCTCAGTCGGTTAGAGCATCAGATTGTGGTCCTGAGGGTCGTGGGTTCGATTCCCATCACTCACCCCACTTTTAATAAATCATATTTTAGTTTTGTTGCGTTAGTAGCTCAATGGATAGAGCAACAGACTTCGGATCTGTAGGTTGTGGGTTCGACTCCTACCTAGCGTACCACTTGTTATTTTTTCCTTTTTTATCTTTATTTATATAAAATCCGTTTAAGTCCCTTAAATATGATGTTTTATTTCTATAATATAAATATTTATTAATAATTATTATTAAATATTTAAATTTTCTAATTATCTAGGAACATTTGCGATTGTATAAAAAATACTTGAGAGTAAAAATAAAAAAGAACAAATATTAATTAATAAGTTAAAATATAATTTATTATTTTTATATTTTAATAAAATATTTTAAATTACAAAATGTGATAGTTAGTTTTAATTAATCTTTAAAAAATATTATAATAATTTAATAAAATTTAAATATAATATCAATTTAGTACTATAAAGCTATATTTACACTTAGAGTGACTTAAATTTATTTGTTAGAAAGTATTATATTTTATATATAATTGATAATAAATTCTTTATCATTATAAATTCATAAAATGTTTTTTGTGATTATTGAATTTATCTAAGCCTATATTTAAATTATAAATTTCTTGTAATAATTCATCATTTAAAATATTTTTACCACTTTTTAATATTTTTCTATCATGTAAAATTATAGTATTAAAATCTATTGTATTGAATGGATTATGAGTGCTAAAAAATATACATTTATCAAGCTTTTTAAATATTTCTAAAAGCAAATATTCTTTTGATAAATCTAAAAATGCCATAGGCTCATCAAAAATTAAAATTTCGCAATCTTTTGCTAAAGCACTTGCGATTAAACTTATTTTTTGCTCTCCACCTGAAATTGCATTAAAAGGTTTGTTTAATAAGTGTGTTATATTTAGCATACTAGCAATTTGCTCTACTACTAAATCATCAGATTTAGTATTTTTATGAAAATATTTTCCTTCAGCAAATGCAAAAAAACTAATGATTTCTTTAACGCTAAAATCAAAATAAATTGAAGTATTTTGTGGGATAAATGCGATTTTGCTTGCTCTTTCTTTAATACTTAAATCTTTTAAATTTAAGGAGTTAAATTCTATTAATCCTAAGTACGCTAATTGTTGCATAATGCACTTAAAAAGCGTGCTTTTACCAGCTCCGTTTAAGCCTAATAAAATATTAATTTTATTATCAAGCTTAAAACTAATATCATCTAAAATAATTTTATCTTTTATTTTATAGCTTAAATTTTTAACTTCTAGCATAAAAATCCTTTCTATAAAATAAAACAAAAATTAAAGGTAAAGCTATGATTGAGCTAAGAACTCCGAGTGGAATTTCACTTGCACTTAGACTTCTTGCAAAATTATCAATTATTATTAGATAAATAGCACCAAAACTAATGCTTAAAGGCATTAATCTATTAAAATTACTTCCCACAAGCATTCTTGCAACCTGAGGCAAAATGACACCAACCCAAGCAATAATTCCACTTAAACTAACACTTATTGCACATAAAATCGCACAAAAAACTATAAGAATAATCCTATCAAATCTAGCATTAACTCCAAAACTAGCAGCTAGAGTATCATCAAGTGATAAGACATTTAATCTATTTTTATAAAGTAATAAAATAAAAAGGCTTATTAAATAAAATGGCAAAATATAAATTATTTTTTCTAAACTTACTCCACTTAAAGTGCCAAGTAGCCAAAATACAATTTGTGGTAATTTTTCAAATGGGTCAGCTAAAAATTTTAAAAGTGCTATTAAAGATTGAAAAAATGCAGATACCAAAACTCCAGCTAAAATTAAAGAATTATGATTATTTTTAGCTAAAAATAAACTCGCAAGAACGCTAATTAAGGCAAAAATAATAGAAATAAAACTTATAAAAAAGCTACTTAATCCTAATAAAATCGCTATACTTGCACCAAAACCAGCACCACTTGAAAGCCCTAGTGTATAAGGACTTGCAAGGGTGTTTTTAAATAAAGCTTGAAAAATAGCCCCACTAAGGCTAAGTGCAATTCCAACTAAAATAGCAGCACTAATTCTAATAGCTCTTAAAACAAAAATAGAATAATCAAGGCTACTTGTATCGATTAATTTAGAATAATCAATTTTGTAATTACCAATATTAAGTGATATAAATATTAAAATTAAAAGCGTTAAAAAACTTAAAACGTTAATATTCAAAATCTTTTTCATTAAAATCTATTCCATAAAATCTTTTATAAAATTCTTTAGCTCTTTTTAAAACATAATCTTTGCTAACTAAATTTGGATAAAACTTATAAGCTAACCAAAGTTCTCCTAAAGCAAATGAATCAGTGCTTGGATTTCCCCAAGGCTTAGTCCAGTATGGAGCTAGAATGATTTTATTATCTTTATAAGCTTTTAGGTTTTTATATTGCGCACTTTGCTTTATTTCATCATAAACATTTTTATATCTATCTTGAACTATTATAACGTCAGGATTAAGACTAGCTAACATTTCATAAGTGTATGGCTTGTAGCCTTGAATTAATTTAGCTGCTACATTTATTGCACCTGCATTTAGCAATTGAACGCCCACATATTTATCATTTCCGTAAGTTTTATAACCTTCATTTGCTACAAAAACTTTAATTCTATCTTCATCTTTAATAGCATTTAAATGACTTTTTACATAAGATCTACTTTCTTTTATAAAATCAGCTATTTCTTTTGCAACTTTTTCTTTACCACTTAAAGTGCTAAGAATTTCTAAAGCTTCGTAAAGTCCATCGGTATATGCTTTATTTGCATCTTTTAAAATAGGATTTTGAGCTTCTTTTTGTAATCCTTCACTTCTTAATGATATTACAGCAGTTTTTATACCTAAATTATTTAGTTGAATTAACTGCTCTTTATTTGCTTGAGATGCAGCTATTACAATATCAGGTTTTAATTTTGCAATTTCTTCAATATTATAAGTTACTAAATCTCCAACTTTAGGTAAATTATCAATGTTTTTAACAATTGTTTTTATATATTCTCCTAAATCTTTTACTATGTTTTTTTCAGTTGCAACTACTAAATCAAGTGCTTTTAACTGGGCTAAAATATCAAATGAATGATGTTGCATAACAACCATTTTTTTAACAGGGACTACAATGCTTACAGGATTATTTGCTTGGTCAATAAATTCATAAACCTTAGCGTTTAAGCTAATAATAAATGCGATTAGTAGCCAAAATTTTTTCATTATTTATCCTTTTATATAATTTTTTATATAAAAGGATAGTTTTATATTATTAATATTTATAAATTTAAAATATATTTTTTTATATAAATATTATTTTCTTGATATTTTTAGGTAAATATAATATATTATTCCAGTTCCTAAAGCTCCTATTACATAAGAATTATCAAAAATAAATTTTAAACTAGGCACAAATTTGCTTAATATAACTATAAAGGTAGATATTACAAAAATTATTACAGCAGGGATATTTACACCTTTAAAATATTCATAAATTCCACCTTCTAGTCTATATAAATCCACTAAATCAATTTTAGTTTTATGCTCAAATAAATATGAAGTAATATAAAGTCCAGTAATAGGACCAAGTAAGCTTCCTAAAATCGCACAAACATTGAAAATCAAGCCATTTGGATCTTCTAAACTTTTCCAAGGTTGAGTTAGCAATGCTAAAGTTGCAGCTAAAATAACAGCTTTTTTATAATCTAATTTTTTTGAAAAAATTGTTGAAAATACTAATGATGGTGGGACTAAATTAGCCGCTACATTTGTTGTAATAGTAGCTAAAATTATAAAAATAGAGAAAAATATAACCACAAAAGGATTTTCAAATTTAGAAACTAAAATCGCAGGTTCCCAAATGGCTTCACCAAATTGCATATATGAAGCTGAAGTGCCACAAATACCTACAAATACGATAAATGCAGTCATTATTGGAGCACCTAATAGTTGTCCTATAAATTGTGATTTTTGATTTACACAGTGTCTTGTATAATCAGGCATATTTAAAGCTATTGTTCCATCAAAAGCAATCATAGCAGAAAGTGCAGGGAAAAATACAAGCCAAAAATTATCCCCATTACCTTGCACTACAGGTTGGTTTAAAATAGTAATTATGCTGTAATCAGCAAGATTTAAAGCCCAAATAATTACTATAAAACTTAGAATTATTAAAGCAGGAGCGCTATATTCTTCTAATTTTTTAATAGCTGTTGAGCCTGATGCAGCTATATATAAATTTATAGCCCAAAATATTAAAAACGAAATAAAAAATCCACTAAAGCCTAAGTCATTCCAGCCTGAAAATATAGCTGCTATTATAGCATTTACAGCTTGACCACCTATCCATGATTGTATGCCAAACCAAAAACAACCTAAAAATGCTCTAATAATAGTAGGTATAAGGCTACCACGAATACCAAAAACTATTTTTGACATCATAGGAAATGTTAAGCCATATTTTGTTCCAAAATGTCCTGTAATAACTGCTGGAATCATTACTAAAGTATGTCCTAAAACAATTGTAATTAATGCTTGATACCAACTCATTCCAGATACGATTAGCCCACTTGCTAACATATAAACAGCAATTGATACCATTATGCCTATCCAAAGACTTCCTACACTCCAAGTGCTCCAATCTCTTTCACTTACTTTTATGGGTTTTGTAGAATTAGAATATGTATTAGGATATTCATTAATTTTGCTAACGCCTTTTTCACTTAAATCTATTAAGCCATTAATGTTGTTTTGAAAATTCATATCAACTCCTTTTTTTTGTTTATTATAAGCTTTTATGAATAATATTATAATTACTATCAATTTATTGTAAATTTATTCAGAGTTATAAATAGGCTTAATATAGTTGAATTTTAGTATGTATTTTACAAAATCATTTAAATTAGTATTTAATAATTTATTTAAATTATTGTATGTCATTAGAAATTTATAGGGCTTGTATTTAAATATTTTAAAATCTTTAAGAAATTTAGATTTTTTAGTAGGTTGAGTTTAGTTATTAAATTTATTTTCTAATATAAAATTACTAGCATTCATAGCAAATACAACACAAGCTATGCTAGCAGCTCCACTAAGCCTTGCTTCTCCAAACATAGAACTAACTTCTCCTATAGCAAACATATTATTCTTAGCTGTATTAGTATCTATATCAACTACTCTTGCAAATATATCTGATTTAACCCCACCTAAAGTATAGTTTAAATAAACATCTACATTAGCCAAATAAAACATAGGCTTATTAATTGCTTTAATAGAAATATTATTAAGATTTTTACCAAATTTATCAATCCTATTACTAAAATAGCTATTGTATTCATCAACACAATTAATTAATCTTTTATCAATTTCTTCTAAAGAATAGTATTTGTAAAATATACTTGTATCATTTATATAATTTATTCCGTGATTATCTAGGAGTAATTTAACTAATTTATTATTTTTAATTTCATTTAAAATCGCTATTGCTAAATCTTGCCTTGAGCTATCTTCTCTAACAAATCTTTTAAAATCAGAATTAATTAAAATTCCATATTTAAAAATATCCATAGGCAAAACAAAAGCAAATCTCATTAGACTTAATTGGGTTGGGATTGCTCCATTTTTTAATAAAATCTTTAAAGAATTTGAATTGTTCTTAGACATAGTTTTAGCATAATAAGCTAGTGGATAATGAATTTTTATAAATTCTTTATCGTTTGCAAATCCACCAGTGCAAAAAGCTATATTTTTAACCTTAATTTTTATGATTTCATCTTTATGTAAAATACTTGCAATACCATTATCAAAATCAATTAATTTAGCCTTAGTTAATATATTTACATTTTTACTAAGCAATCTGTTGATTAATGGATTTATCACACTTTCTTTAGCATTTTTTAAAGGGTGTAATTCTCTAGGAACTGAATGATTTAAGCTATTTAATATAGCTAATTCAAATTCAACCCCAAAACTTTTTAAAAGTTGAGTAGCTTGTGCTGATTTTTCACTAAGCTCTTTTAATAAAGTAAAATCAGCATAATTAGTTGAATAAGAAATCAAATCATCATAAAATTTATCATCTTTTATATTTGCTAGTTGTTGAAAAGATGAATTACTAGCAGCAAAATTTAAATAACTCTTAGCTCCGCCTAATTCATCATCTTGCTCAATTAATAAAATATCTTGTTTAACCAATAAATTCGCCAATGTTAAACCACTAATACCACTACCTACAATTAAACAAAACAACTCATTCATAAGCAATCCTAATATAAAAATTAGCTCCAATTTTTCTAGTTTTTAAAAATACATCAGCATTTAACTCGCTATTTAAAATATTTTTTATCATAAAAAGCCCAAGCCCTGAACCATTTTTTGTGCTAAAATAAGGTTTAAAAATTTCTTCTTCTAAATCCTTTTTAACCCCTATTCCATTATCTTTTATACTAATATAAATATTATTTTTATAAGCATAAAGATTAATTATAATATAAGGATTTTTTATATTAACTAAAGCATCTTTTGCATTTGTAATGAGATTAATTATTGCATGAGCTAAACTATTTTTATATGAATTTATTTTTAAATTCTTATCAAGTCTTAAAGTAGTATTAATTGCATTCCTTGTAAGGCTTGCATTACAAATCGTTAAAGAATTTAAAATAGCTTCATAAACATAAAAAGAGCTTTTTTCTTGCTTTGTCTTATAAAAATCATAAAATTCATCAATAGTTTTTGACATATAATTTAAAATAGGATTTATCTCTTTTAATTTTTGATGAAACTTATCATCAATTTTTTGTTTTTCTAAACTAATCTCAAGATAACTAGAAATTGCACCTAAAGTTGCTAATGGCTGTCTATATTCATGAGCTATACAAGCTATCATTTCACCTAATGCAGCTAATTTTGATTGATGGTTTAGCAATTGTTCCTTTTGTGTATTTTCATCTAATTTAGCCTTAATGATTTCAACTTGATTTTTTACTTCTTCTTGTAAATTTGCATTTAATTTTCTTAGTTTTTCTTCAGTTTTTAATAATTTATTAATTAAAAATCCTAAAACAAAATATACCCCAATAAAAGCAAAAAATACCAAAATCACACTAATTATAAAAGCCTTTTTTATTATATGTAAATGAGTTTTATAATCTTTTGTAATATCTTTTTTAATCAATATTAAAAATCTATCATTTAAAATAATTTCATTACTTAAATAATATTTATCATCTAACTTAATTATATCTTCATCATTTTTTAAAAGTTTAGTTTTATTTTGCCAATCAAATTCATTATAAAAATACTCGTTTTCATACTTTAAAGCAGCTAAAAAATCATCTTGAATTTTTAAATTATCTAATAATTTTTTTGCACTTATTGTGTAAGTAATCGCATAATTTTCATTTATTTTTAAATTAATTAAATAAACTGGTTCGGTATTTAATCTAAGTAAAATATCTGTTTGATTATTAAAATCATATTGGCAATTTAATTTTATTTTATCTTTTTCTATGCAAATATTTTCTTTTAAAATAAATAATTTAATATCCTTTAAATATGCCTCATTTGAGCTTAGATTTAAAAATAATTTATTTAATTTGTTTAGCTTTTCATCATTTTTTAAATAATCTAAATTAGAACTAAATTCATAACTAATACTAAGCGTATTGTTTAATAAATTATTTAAAAAATCATTATAAAAATAAATAAACCTATCATTAAAACTATTTTTGTTTTGAAATAAATAATTTTTATGCCAAGAAATATATAAAAAATTCAAAATAAAACATAAAAAAATAATCAAAGTTAAAACAAATATAAAAGCTTTTTTGCGAATGCTTATATTAAGTAATTTTGATATAGTATCCACGAGAATTTGCATTATGAATTATACCTTTATCGCCTAATTTCTTTCTAAGATTTTTAATGAGTGATTTAATAGCATCAGAACTTACATCATAATCATTATATACATAATCGCAAATCTTATAAATATCTACAATGTTAGGACTACTTTTTAACAAAATTTCAAGCAATAAAAATTCTTTTTTGCTAAGCTTAATAATCTCATCATTTACTAATAACTCATTTAAATCAATATCTAAATATATATTATTGCTTAATTTAATTTTATTATTAATACTTTTTATAGCCTTTTTTAAAGCATCTTCAAGTTTAATCCTATCAAAAGGTTTTATTAAATACTTGCAAATATTAAGCTCAACTGCACTTAATAAAGTTTGTTTATCGCTTAAAGCTGTAATCATAATAGCAGGAATTTTATTATCAGAATTTCTTATATTTTCTAATAAATTTAAACCATCAAGTTTTGGCATAGAAATATCAAGTAATAATATATCAGGCTTTTTAGCCAAATATATATCTAAAGCACTTAAGCCATCTTTAGCATAAAGCACATTAAAATCAAGTAGTTCTAGCAAATCAATAACTTGACTTGCTAGATTTAAATCATCTTCTGCATATAAAATTGTGTATTTTTTCATTTTTTATCTAATTTACCCCTTAAACCATCATGACCTACATGGGTATGACAACTTACACATTTTAATTCATTTGCGTAATCTAAATATCTTTTATGCATTGTATTTTGCATTTCATTTTTAGAATTAATTTTAGTAATATCTTGATGACATTTTAAGCATCCACTATCATAAACATAATCTTTTTTATGATTGAGTTTTTCATACCAATCTATCTTTTCATCAGCTCCAATAGCAGTGATACTAAATTCTTTAATGCCATTATAAGCTTTTGTGCTTAGATAATTTACTATATTATCATGTGGCAAATGACAATCTACACAATTTGCCTTTATACCTAGATTATTATTACCACTATGAACATCTTTAATATAAGCTTCCTTCATCGGTTGCATTACATGACAACTTGCACAAAATTTATCATCTCCAGTCATTTGTATAGCTTTATGAGATAAAAATACAAAAATTAAAGTTAAAACCACAATAGATGAAACAAAAATAATAGTTTTTTTCATTTTATCTCCCTCATCCAAGTTTTAGTATTATGGCAAGTATTACACATATTAAATGATGGCTTATGCTCATTATGACAGGTGTAACAATTTAAATTCGCATTATCATGAATACTATTATGCGGGTTTTTACCTTTTAAAAAATCAAGCCTTTTTGCTAATTTCTCTTTACTTCCATGACAACTTAGACATGAATTAGAATCAAGTGCTTTATAATCTTTTTCATTTGCTTCTTTATGACAATCTGTGCATTTTAATTTCACTTCAATATGGTGTGGCTTGATTACAAATTCATTGCCTAATGCAAAAATACTTAATATCAAAATCATTAATAATTTTTGCATTTATACTCCTTTTAAAATATCTTTCGCACAAGCAATTCCTGAAGTCATACAATCAGGAATAGAACAACTAGTAAGCCTTGATTGTCCATGAACACCACCAGTTGCCTCACCAATCGCATAAAGCCCTTTAATTGGCTCATAGTTACTAATATTTAAAACTCTCATATTTATATCAGCATAAACACCACCTGGAGTATAACTAAGACCTGGTGCAGCTGTCATTGCATAAAAAGGTGCTTTGCTCATACTAGAATTTTTAATCTTACTTAAATCTTTTTTGAACTCATCTTTATTATTTGAAATGCCTGTTTCATAATCTTGCATTGTCTTTGATAAATCATTTTCATTAAGCTTAAAATTATTAGCTAAATCACTTAGGCTATCAAATTTCTTCATTTTCCCTGCAGTAATAAAACTTTGCATTCTATTAGGGTCGTGCGAATTAGCAAATCCTGTGCTATCAAAAATAATTATTGGATAAATTGTTGTGTTAATCTTTTCCATATGAGCTAAGATTTTATTTGATAAACCTTGTCTATCCCCATCTTCATTTAAAAATCTTTTAGCATTGCAATCAACCATAATCCCATAAATTAAATCTTCTGTAGGAATTCCAAAAGAAAATCTACTAAGTGCTAATTGAGTTGGGATTGCTCCTACCTTTAGCATTTGTTTTAATGCACCAGCAGTCTGACCTAAACTTGAGGGGCTTTTTGCCAACCTTAACCTAGGATTTACTATACTTCTAAACTCAATATCACGGCTAAATCCACCTGTTGCAAAAACTACCGCAAGCCTTGCTTTATAGTGCTTTTTATCTCCACTTAAATTCTCTCTATCATCATTTGCTAGATTTCTATTAAATCTATAATTTTCTCTAACGCTTACGCCAATTATTTTGCCACTTTCATCTTGAATGATTTCATCGCATTTAGTTTCGTTTTTAATCTTTCCATTATGTTTTATAAAAAATTCATTTAAAGTGCTAATACAAGCACCGCCACCGCCAATAGTCTCAACACTTCTAGCAACACTATGACCACCTAAAAACTTAAGCTTATCAGCATATTTAACCCCACAACTTTTAGCAAATTCATATGCTTCATTTGAATTTCTTATAATTCTTAAAGAATGTTCTAAATGATTATATCCAGCTCCAGCTTTATTTAAATCATTTAAAAATAATTCTTCGCTATCTTTTATGCCAGCTTTAATTTGTAAATCTGAATTAAGAACAGCAAAATCTTGTTGAGATAAAGCAGAATTACCACCAATTCTATCCATCTTTTCAATCATTAAAACATCAATTTTATTCTTTACTAAATAAGCAGCACAAATATGAGCACTCACACCACTTCCGATTATAATAACATCAGCTATTTCATCAAATTTTATGTCTTTTCCTAAATTATCATTAGCGTTTAAAATACCAGGAACTGCAACGCTAGTTCCCACAATAGTTTTAATAAAATTTCTTCTATTTAGCATAAAATCCCCTTTTTTAAAATTAAACAATTCTAAAAAAATAATTGGGCAAAAAAGTGGCAGAATTTAAAAAAGATTTTATGAAATTCCTATTTTAAATTTCATAGTTTAGAATAATTTAAAACAGGAATTTTATTTTTTAATGGTGGCTATGTTTGTTTTCTTCAGGATATTTATAACCTTTTTTATTTAAATATTCTTGCATAAATTTAATTTCGGCTTCTTGGGCTTTTATAATATCTTCTGCTAGTTTTTTGATATTTTCGTCTTCACCATATTTTAAGACAATTTTTGCCATATCAACAGCACCTTCATGATGTGGTAACATACCTACAACAAATGACAAATCAGGGTCTTTTTCTACTAGACCAGCATTCATTTTTGTGTGCATTTTATTCATGCTTTCATTAAGTTCATTTTGCATAGATAAAAAATCTTCATCATTTAGAGTTTTTGCATTTAAATTTAATGCTAGAAAACTAGCTACTAAGGTTGAAATTAATACTTTCATATATACTCCTAATTTTAAATTTTGTTAATTATAATAATAAAAAGTATCAAAAAAGTGATAGCTTTTTATTTTTTTACTATTTCATTTAAGATATGTTCTTTATAATCTTTAAAATATTTTTCTGCTTGCGGGTCTTTTACTACATCATAACAAGCAAAAGTTTTAAGTGCACTCATACCTAAAAACTCGTGAGTTTTATGAAGATTTAAGCTAACTCCATCAATACCGACACCACCAAAAAATTGCTCTTTATCAGTAAATGCTTCTTCAGGTGCATTCCAAGTCCAAGATAGCATATATTTTTTATTTTGACTAAGCCCACCAGAGCCGTATTTTTTACTAGCATCACTTCTACTTCTTCCATCACTAGCACATAATTTACCAAAAGCAGCTCCAAAAACTTTTGAAAAATATTCCCATACTATCCAAGGTGCATTCATCCAAAATCCTGGAATTTGATAAATTATAATATCAGCTCTTACATATTTTTCTACTTCTTCTAATACATCATATCCATCATCAATTATGGTTTGTTCTACATTAAAACCATTTTCTACTAAAGTATCATACGCAACTTGTTGCAAACTTGCATTCAGTCTTGCACCTGCATTAGCAAAAGCTTTAGCACCATTAACTAATAAAACATTTTTCATAATTTCTCCTTGTTTAAAAATAAAATTAGATTATAATTTTTACTTTATTTTAAGTCAATACGAACAAAATTGTTAGATACTAACCAAAAGGAGAGTAATGAAAAGAAAAAATGATTATAATAAATGTGGAATTTATTATACGCTAAACCTAATTTCAGGAAAATATAAAATGAGTATTTTGTATCTTTTATCAATCAATGAGATTATAAGATACAATGAACTTAAAAGAATGCTTGTTGGAATTTCTTTTAAGAGTTTAACAAAGGCATTAAAAGAATTAGAGCAAGATGATTTAATAATACGCACCGAATATCCGCAAATCCCACCTAAGGTTGAATATAGTCTAAGCAATAAAGGAAAATCATTAATACCAATTCTTAATATGATGTGTAAATGGGGAAGCGATAATAGAGAAATTTAAAATTGTATAAATTTTTTACGTTTTTATATTTTTAGCTTAAAAATAGTTTATTTTAAGTAAAAATTAAGAATAAAATAAATAAAGTCACATTTTTATTTGTGGCTGTTTTCTGTAAGGATTTATTTACAATAATGGAGGGATTTATGAAATTTTTACCTAATGTTGAAACTTTAAAAAGTTTATCTAAAGATTATGATATAGCACCGATTAGTTGCGAGATATTGTCTGATTTTTCTACGCCTATTAATACACTAAGAAAGCTTAAAAATATTTCAAAGCATTGTTATATACTTGAATCAGTTACAAATAATGAAAAATGGGGAAGATATACATTTTTAGGGTATGAGCCAAAACTTGAATTAAATTGTGTTGATGGTATTATTAAAGTTAATGGCGAAAAAATTAGTGAAAATAATCCAAATAAAGTAATTAGAGAAATTTTATCTAAAAATAAAAGTCCAGTTTTTGATTATTTACCTAGTTTTACAGGTGGTTTTGTTGGATATTTTGCGTATGATTATATAAAGTATAATGAGATTGATGTAGATTTTAGCACTTTAGAAGATAATGATGAATTTAAAGATATTGATATTATGTTATTTGATAAGGTAATTGTATATGATAATTTATATCAAAAGATTATTTTAATTGCAAATATAAAATTAGATGATATAAAAAGTAATTACGAAAATGCTAAAAAAGAGTTAAAAAATATAGCAAATATCATCAAAAGCGATAAAAATCAGGATATAGAAAATGGCGAATTGCTTAGTGAATTTAGCCCATATTTTGATGAAAATCAATTTGTAGATATGGTGAATAAGGCAAAAGATTATATAAAAAAAGGTGATATAAAACAGATAGTTTTATCAAATTTATTACAGGCTAAATTTAAAGGAAGTTTGTTAAATACTTATAGAATGTTAAGAAGTATTAATCCTTCACCTTATATGTTTTATTTTAGTGGTACTGATGTTGAATTAGCTGGTGCATCTCCTGAAACTTTACTTAAATTTGAAAACAAAACCCTACATACATTCCCACTGGCAGGTACTAGAAAAAGGGGTGAGAATAAAAATGAAGATGAAAGGCTTGAATACGAGTTACTTCACGATGAAAAAGAATTAGATGAACATAATATGTTAATAGACTTAGGAATTGAAGATTTAAATAAAGTTTGTAAAAAAGATACAGTAAAAGTAAAAAATATAAGAGAAATTGTTAAATATTCGCATGTAATGCATATAAGTTCTTGTGTTTATGGTGAAATTGATGAAAAATATGATGCATTAGATGCTTTACTTGCTATTTTGCCTGCTGGAACATTAATTGGTGCTCCAAAAATTAGAGCTTGTGAGATTATTAACGAGCTTGAAAAAACAAAACGCGGAGTTTATGGTGGTGCTATTGGATATATTAGTTTTACACAAAATATGGATACTTGTATAGCTATAAGATTAGCTTATAAGAAAAATGGTAAAGTTTTTGTAAGAAGTGGTGCCGGAGTAATTGATAAATCAATTCCAAAAAATGAATTTAACGAATGTATAAATAAGGCAAAGGCTGTAGTAACTGCGATAAATTTAGCAAATAGTTTAAATAGTTAATGAAATTTTATTTAATATTATTAATAATTTATAATTAATTTTTAGGAGTTTTTATGAAAAAAATTAAATTAATTTTATTATCTTTTTTTTAGGAGTTTTTATGAAAAAAATTAAATTAATTTTATTATCTTTTTTAGCTTGCGGGTCTTTAGTTGCTAGTGATTTTAAATCAGATATTACTTTTAATGGTTCATCATCACTAGCTCCAGTTATATCTAAAATTTCAAGTGATTTTATAAGTGAGTATCAAACTTGGGATAAGGTAAATTCTAATTTTACAAATACAAAAATAAATATTTATGTATCTTCAGGTGGCTCTGGGACGGGGATAAAAAGTGTTGTTGATAAAGTGAGTGATTTTGGTATGGTAGCAAGAGAAGTAAAGGATAGTGAAAAGGCTAAGATGTCAAAATACCAAGAATTTATCCTAGCTCAAGATGCTTTGACGATATCTTTAAATAAAGATAATCCTTATTTAAATTACTATAAGGACATATCAACACAAACTTTACAAAAAATATTTTCAGGTGAGTATAAATACTGGAGTGATATTGATAAAAGATTAGACAATAAAGAAATAGTAGTTGTGGTAAGAGATTTAGGTGGTGGAGCACATGAAGTTTTTCAAAAAAGTGTTATGAAAGATTTAGAAGTTAAAGAAGATGTGATAATAGCTCCATCAATGGGTGCTTTAGTTAAAAAAATTACTGAAAATAAATATGCTATAGGTTATGCTTCATTTGGAGTTTATAATCAAAATAAGGATAAATTAGAGGCTTTAAATGTTGATGGAATAGAGCCTAGTGTTGAAAATATTTTAAATAATTCTTATTTTATAAAACGCCCTTTACTTGTAATAAAAGATGGAGATTTATCGGAGCAAGAAAAAGCTTTTATTGACTATATATATTCAAAAAAAGGTAAAAAGTCTATATCTGATAATGGATATATACCTGTAAAATAAAGATTTGTTTTGTATAAGGATATATATTTTAAGAGATTTTTAAAATTTGCTACTTTTATTTCTTTTGCCATAGTTTTTTTGATAATTTTGTTTATGGCAAAAGAATCTTTTTTATTTTTTAAAGATTATTCTTTTTTTGATTTTATTTTAGGTGATAAATGGCGACCAAATTATAATAAATTTGGTGCTTTTAATATCATTATCGGGACTTTATATATAGCTTTTTTAGGCGTATTTATAGCTTTACCTATAGGTTTTGGTTTTAGTATATTTTTATGTTTTTTTGTGCCTAAAAAGATTAAAGATTTTTTAAATTTTTTAGTTTTATTTTTAGCATCTATCCCATCCGTTGTTTATGGATTTTTAGGTCTTAGTATTTTAGTAAAAGGTTTTGAAGTTTTAGGTAAAAGTTCTGGAGAGAGTGTTTTAGCTGGTGGGATTATTTTAAGTATTATGGTTTTACCATTTATTATCAATGTAAATACTCAAACTATAGAAATTTTAAAAAATAAATACGAAAAATCATCAAATGCCTTAGGCGTGGATAAATTTTATTTTATACAACGCATAATTATACGAAATTCATTAAAAGGTATTTTTGTTGGCATAATTTTATCTTTAGGAAGAGCTATTGGAGAAACAATGGCTGTTATGATGGTTATAGGCAATGCTCATATTTTTCCAAATTTATTTGGAAAATCAAGCACCATCTCATCAACAATAGCATTAGAAATGGGTATGGTAGAAGTAAATAGCACTCATTATCAAGCTTTATTTGCTATGGGGCTTTTTTTAGTTTTTATGATAATTTGCATAAATATTTTGATTGATTTTTTAAAAAAGAAATTTATATGAATAAATTTTTAATTTTATTGTGGGTTTATTTTAGTGCTTTCTTGATTTTAAGCGTGGCTTTTTTTATGATTGTTTATATATTTTATAAAGGTTATGCCTTTGTAAGTTTTGAATTTTTAACACAAATTCCACAAGGTGATGTTTTTGGAAGTAGTGGTGGTATAGCTCCTGCTATCATTGGTAGTATTTTATCATCGCTTATTGCTATATTAATAGCTGGATTTTTTGGAATTTGTTGTGCTTTATATTTAGTTTTTTATGAAAAAAATATTAAATATAAAACAGTAATTCATTTTTTTATAAGGTGTATTGGGAGTATGCCATCAATTGTAATTGGAATGTTTGGATATGCTATTTTTAGTGTTTATTTTGGTTTTTCAAAATCTATTTTATCAGGTGGCTTAACACTTGCAATAATGATTTTTCCTATGATTTTATTTAAATTTGAAAAAGCTTTTAATGATATATCTAAAGAGATTATTCTATCATCTTATTTACTTGGTGTCAGCAAAATTTATACTATTTTTAAGATTATTTTGCCACAGAATATAAAAAATATAATTTTAACGCTTAGTTTAGCTTTTTCTTATGCTATTAGTTCAACTGCTGCTGTTATGTTTTGTATGGCTGTTATTAATTCTAGGGTTAATTTTAATATTTTTAAGCCATCAATGAGTCTTGCAAATCATATTTATATACTTTCATCGCAAGGTTTTTGTATAGATAATGCTTATGCTACTGCTTTAGTTTTATTAGTTATTGTTCTAATTATTTTATGTTTTAGTTATTTTTTAGGGGCAAAAAATGATAGAAATTAAAAATTTATATGTTAATTTAAATAAAAAAGAAATTTTAAAAAACATTAATATTGATTTTGAAAAAAATAAAATTACTGCAATTATAGGTCAATCAGGTAGTGGTAAAACTACACTTTTAAATACAATAAGCTTAATAAATGAAAATTACAATGGAGAAATATTTTTTGAAAATCAAAATATCAAAACTATAAAAAAAGATATTTTAAGAAAAAATGTAGGAATGCTACTTCAAAATGCAACTCCTTTTCCTATGTCAATTTTACAAAATCTTACATATGCTCCAATTTATCATGGAATAAAAGATAAAAAAGTTTTAAATAATCTAGCGATAAATCTTTTAAAAGAATGTAATCTTTATGATGAGATAAAAGATGAATTAAATAAAAGTGCATTGATTTTAAGTGGTGGTCAAAAGCAAAGATTATGTATTGCAAGAACACTTAGCATAAATCCTAAAGTATTATTACTTGATGAACCTTGTTCAAACCTTGATATTAACAATACAAAAATAATTGAAAAAACACTTTTAAATTTAGTAAAAAATCACACAATTATAATAATTACACACAACCTTTCTCAAGCAAAGCGAATAGCCAATAAAATTGTTTTTATGCAGGATGGAAAAATTATAGAATATGGCGATAAAAATGAACTTTTTAACAATCCTAAAAGTGAAAAACTAAAAGAATATTTAAAAAATATTTAGTTTTATATTTGAATCATAGTAAAACTAAGCAAATTTCGTATGTTTGGCGTATTTTGTGATATAATGAAATTTTATTAAAGGAGGGATAATGATAAAAGAAGCCATTGTAAAAATAGTAAGCAAAGAAGATTTAACTTATGATGAAGCGTATAATGTGATAAATGAAATTATGAGTGGTAATACTACCCAAACTCAAAATGCAGCCTTTTTAGCAGCCCTATCAACTAAAAGCACAAAAGCCGAAACCATACCTGAAATAGCAGGTTGTGCAGCAGCTATGAGAGCACATTCACAAAAAGTAGATTGTGTAAATTTAGAAGTGCTTGATTTAGTTGGAACTGGTGGAGATGGCTCAAATAGTTTTAATATCTCTACTACATCAGCTATCGTAGTAGCTAGTGGTGGCGTAAAAGTAGCAAAACATGGCAACCGTGCAGCCTCATCAAAAAGTGGCACAGCAGATTGTTTTGAAGCACTTGGAGTAAATATCAACCAAAGCCCACAAAAATGTGTAGAATTATTAAATAAAGTTGGACTTTGTTTTATTTTCGCACAAAATTATCACTCATCTATGAAATATGTAGGAACCTTAAGGCGTGAGCTTGGATTTAGAACGGTTTTTAATATCCTTGGACCTTTAACAAATCCAGCAAGCCCATCTATGCAAGTTTTAGGCGTATATGATGAGCATTTATTAATCCCACTTGCAAATGTTTTAATGAGCCTTGGGGTTAAGCGTGGTATGGTTGTGTATGGCAAAGATAAGCTTGATGAGATTTCATTAAGTAGTGAAACTGCTATATGTGAGTTTAAAGACGGCTGGTATAAAAGCTACACCATTAAGCCTGAAGATTTTGGCTTAAAAAGATGTCTTAAAAGTGATATTTTAGGTGGCGACGCTAAAGAAAACGCACAAATTACTAGAAGTATTCTTAGTGGCGAAGAAGGACATAGAAAAAATGTAGTTTTACTTAACGCCGGTGCAGCACTTTATGTAGGTGGCAAAGTCGATACTTTAAAAGACGGTATAAATTTAGCAAATGAACTTATAAAATCTAAAAAAGCCTTAAAAACTTTAGAGGATTTAATAAAAATAAGCAATGAGTAAAAAATGAATATCTTAACTGCAATTTGTGATTATGCGACAATCAGGGTGCAAGAAGCCAAGAAAATAATGGGTTTTGATGAGGTTAAAGAAAAAGCACTAAAGGTTAAAAAAGGAGATTTTAGCTTTTATAATAGTCTTAAAAATACTGATTTTGCCTTTATTTGCGAGTGTAAAAAGGCATCTCCTTCTAAAGGTATCATTGCAAACGAATTTGATTATTTAAAAATTGCAAAAGATTATGAAAGTGCTGGTGCAAATGCAGTGTCAGTTTTAACTGAACCTAAATGGTTTTTAGGAGATAATTTATACCTTGAGCAAATCTCACAAAATATATCTATTCCAACGCTTAGAAAAGATTTTATAATAGATAGCTATATGATTTATGAAGCAAGGCTATTAGGGGCAAGTGCTGTACTACTTATTTGCTCGGTTTTAGATGAAATAAAGCTTAAAGAATACCTTAAAATATGTGATGATTTAGGCATTTGTGCTTTAGTTGAAGCTCACGATGAAGATGAAATCAAAAAAGCCTTAAAGGTTGGTGCAAAAATAATCGGCGTAAATAATAGAAATCTAAAAGATTTTAGTGTAGATACAAACAATAGCCTAAATCTTAGAAAATTAGTCCCAAATGATGTGATTTTTATAGCAGAAAGTGGCATAAAAGACGCAAATGATATAAAAACTCTAGCACTTGGTGGCGTAAACGGAGCTTTGATAGGTGAAAGCTTGATGAAAGCAAATGATAAAGCACAAAAACTTAAAGAATTAAAAGCACTTTTATGAGTAAAGTTAAGATTTGTGGGATAAAAAACCTTGATGAAATAAGGATTATGAATGCTTATAAACCTGATTTTGTAGGTTTTATTTTTGCTAAAAATAGCAAAAGATATATTGATTTTGATACGGCAAAAAGCCTAAAAAATGATTTAGATAAAGATATTTTAAGCGTTGGGGTGTTTTGTGACGCCAAAACAAACGAAATTTGCAAAGCTCTTGATTTTATAGACATTATACAGCTTCACGCAAATGAAGATGATGATTATATAAAAGAACTAAAAAGCCTAACAAGTAAGCCTATCATAAAAGCTTACGGGATAAACGATAAAGCAGACTTAGAAAAAGCTTTAAAATCAAGTGCTGATTATGTTTTGCTTGATTATAAAGTAGCAGGAAGTGGAAAAAGCTTTGATTGGGGGCTTTTGGCTGGATTTAATAGAGAGTATTTTTTAGCAGGTGGGCTAAATTACAGCAATTTATACAAAGCAAAAAAGCTAAACCCTTATGCACTAGATATTAGTTCGGGGGTTGAAATAAATGGCTTTAAAGATGAAAAAATGGTAAAAGATTTTATACAAGGAGTGAGAATGAAAGGTCGTTTTGGGATACACGGCGGACAATATATGCCAGAAACACTTATGAATGCAGTAATTGAGCTAGAAAAAGCTTATGAATTTTATAAAAATGATGAGAATTTCAATCAGGAATTGCAAAATTTATTAAACGATTATGCAAATCGCCCATCAAGGCTATATTATGCAAAATCTATGACAAAGGATTTAGGTGGAGCAAAAATTTATCTTAAAAGAGAAGATTTAAACCACACAGGAGCACATAAGATAAACAATGTTTTAGGTCAAGCGCTTTTAGCTAAAAAGATGGGAAAAACTAGGCTAATAGCTGAAACTGGAGCAGGTCAGCACGGAGTGGCGACTGCAACTGCAGCGGCACTTTTTGGAATGGAGTGTGTAGTTTATATGGGTGAAGAAGATACCATAAGACAAGCGCTAAATGTTTATCGTATGAAATTACTTGGAGCAAAAGTAATAGCTGTTAAAAGTGGCACAGCTACACTAAAAGACGCCGTATCAGCAACGCTAAAAGAATGGGTTAGTAGAATGCATGATACTCATTATTGTCTTGGCTCTGTTATGGGACCACACCCGTTTCCAACTATGGTAAGAGATTTTCAAGCAGTGATTTCTAAAGAGATAAAAGAGCAGATTTTAGAAATTGAAGGCAAGCTACCAAACGCTGTTTTAGCTTGTGTTGGTGGTGGTTCTAATGCTATTGGAAGTTTTTATCATTTTATAGATGATAAAGATGTGGAGCTTATAGGTTGCGAGGCTGCAGGAGATGGGATAAATACCCCTAAAACAGCTGCAACGATAAATGTAGGAAGCGTTGGGATATTTCATGGAATGAAATCGTATTTTTGTCAAGATAAATATGGTCAAATTGCACCTGTTTATTCTATCTCGGCGGGGCTTGATTATCCTGGGGTTGGACCTGAGCATGCGTATTTGCACGATATAAAAAGAGCAAAATATGTTGGCGTTACGGACGCACAAGCTGTGGAGGCGTTTGAGTATTTAACTAAAGTTGAAGGAATTATCCCTGCGATTGAATCAGCACACGCAGTATATCACGCTATGCAAATCGCACCAAAAATGCCAAAAGATAGCATAATTGTAGTTACGCTTTCAGGTAGGGGCGATAAAGATTGTGCTGCTATTGCTAGATATAAAGGAGAAAATATTTATGAATAAGATAAAAAATGCGTTTATGGATAAAAAAGCTTTCATAGGCTTTATAACTTGTGGCGACCCTGATTTAGATACTACTAAAGAAGCGATTAAGGAAATGCAGCTAAATGGGGCAAGTTTAATTGAGCTAGGAATTCCATTTTCAGACCCTACGGCTGAAGGCGAAGTGATTGAAGAAGCAAATGCAAGAGCTTTAGCTAATGGTGTTACAACGGATAAAATCTTTGATATGGTTAAAGAGCTTAGCGTTAATGTGCCGCTTGTTTTTATGACTTATTCTAATGTGGTTTTTTCTTATGGAAGTGATGAATTTTTTAAAAAGTGTAAAGATGTAGGAATTAGTGGGATAATTTTGCCTGATTTGCCTTATGAAGAAAAAGGCGAGTTTTTAGAGTATTCTTTAAAATACGATGTGGCTTTAATATCACTTATCGCACCAACTTCAAATGATAGGATAAAAATGATAGCAAAAGATGCAAGTGGGTTTATATATCTTGTGTCATCTTTAGGAGTTACTGGAGAAAGAGCAAACATAAATACGGATTTAAGCTCCATTGTAAAAGTCATAAAAAAACATTCAAATTTACCTTGTGCTATAGGTTTTGGGATTTCAACACCGACTCAAGCAAAAGAGATTAGTAAAATTGCCGATGGAATAATAGTTGGTTCAGCTATTGTAAAATTATTAGAAAAGCATGGAAAAAACGCTCCTCAATTTATAGGAGAGTATGTTAAAAGTATGGTGGATGCAATATGTTAAGACCTAGCACAAAAGAGCAATTACAAGAGATATTAAAAGATAATAGCATCAATTTAGCTGATATTGATACTAGTTTAATAATTGATATGAGTGGACTTTTTAACGATAGTAAAAGAAAAGATTTTAGTGGGATAAATACTTGGGATACAAGCAGGGTAGCTGATATGAGTATGATGTTTTTTGGTTGTTCGTATTTTAATGAAGAATTAAAATTTGATACAAGTAGTGTTACAAATATGGAATGGATGTTTGCGCATTGTATTAATTTTAATAAACCTTTAAATTTCAATACTAGTAATGTAAAAAATATGCAAGGTATGTTTTTTGAATGCTCTAGTTTAGAACAAATTTTTAGTTTTGATATGAATAATGTTAAAAATGATACTTTAATGTTTTTTGGTAGTAAGGCGAAAAATATTTAATATTTGATCTATTTTTTAAAACTAAAAATAAACATTTTTAATCTTATTTGCTTGTTTATAATTATTTTTATAGTTGTAATTAGCAATAAGATTAGAGAAATTTAGATTATAACTATTTGTTTTTTGGTATTTTAAAATGATATTAAAAAACTATGGCAATTATAATAAATTTATAAATTAAATTCAATGTTAAAACAATCTATCGTCGCTAGTATTTTGATAGGTTTTTATGTTTTGGATATTTTTATTTGTGGTATTTGTAGAATATTAGATTTTATTATATTCATATCAATAGTTTTATTGTAAGAAATTTTATTGATATTTTAAGAATAAGTTAATTTTTATGGTTTTTGCAATTTGATAAAATTTATAAATTATTTTTTGGTAATTAACTTTACATTTTTGTATGGTTAATTTAAGCGTATTTTTGTCTAAATTATGCGATTTTAAAAACGAAATTCTTAATTTAAATTCATTAGCCAAAAGCACCTATCAAGCCCTAGCCATATTTATATAGTATTATTGCTTTTTATATCAAATACAGCTTTATGCCCTTTTTGAAGATTTTTTACATAGTCTTTAAGTAATTTAGAGTGAATTCCTAAAATCTCGTATTTTGTAAAAACTAGTTTTTTGTGAAATGCTTTATAATCTTTATCTATATAAGTTGCTAAATATTCTCTCATTTAAACTCCTTTTTGTTACATTATATATATTAATGTTTTTTTAAGTTAGGGGGGGGGGTAAAATAACATCTATTTTAATAATTAAGGAGAGTAAATGGCTTATAGATATGATAAAGACTTAGAGTTTTTAAGTAAATTAAGCAGTGATGAGCTGAAAGGGCTTGCAGATGTATTGATAAAAGATCCTAAAGATGGAGAATTGAGACTTACAGAATCAATCACAGTAGGAACAAACTATAAAAGATATGGTGAAGATTATTCTAAATATTGGGAAGATTTGGCAGAAGAATTGCAAAAATTTGGTGGAAATAGCTTTGCTAATTTTTTGAGATTTAATGAAGGAGTTTTATATAGAGAAATTTTATGCGATGTTTGTGATAAACAAGGAGTAAATTATAATAAAAATTCTAGTACAACTACGATAGAAACAAATCTTTTGCAAAAAATTTTAGAAGATATGCAAACACAATTAAGTGATGAACAACTAAAAGAGCTTGCAAAAGAATTTGGTATAGAATACACACAACTAAAAGCACAAGGACTTGCTACAATAGGGATTACAGTATTTAGATTAGGTGGTTTTAAATCTTATGTGTTTACACTTAAATTAATTAACTTTGTTTGGAGAATACTATTTGGACATGGATTAAGATTAGCAGGAAATGCAGCAATTGCTAGAACCTTGTCTCTTGCAGCAGGTCCTATTGGCTGGATTATTACTGGGTTTTGGACTGCTTGGGACATTGCTGGACCTGCTTATAGAGTAACTTTTCCTGCAGTATTGCAAATTATTGCATTAAGACAAACATATTTAAACAAAAGTTTATTTGAAAATATGTAAAATTTTGGCTTTTAAAAAGTCAAATTAAAATCACAAATATATGTAAAGATAAGATGAAATTTAATTGTTTAAAATTATTTTGTGTATTTTAGGCTAGTTTGCTGTAAGCCTAAAATACACTTATAAAACAAAAAGTTATTACTATAAATTGATTGTAATAGAATTTTTCTTGCTTAAATCAACTTTGTTTAGAATTTGCTGAATGATATCCAATTGCAATATTTTTGTGCAAAGCTTATTGCTGTTTTTGTTTATGTTTGTGATAATGATAGATTTGTCTTTTGTATCTATTTTTAAGCAAGGGTGATTGCTTACATAAAATTCCCCGTTTTCATTTATTGGTACAACTGTCATTTCTTTAATATTATTACTAAAAGCTCCCTTTTTAGCATAGTAAGATTTTAAATCATCTATAAGAGAAGCAAGGTTGACTGCTGATTTTGCTATCTCTTCATCATCTTTCTTTGATGATATATATCCAAAATCTAAATACCATTTACCATCTTTTTTGTAAAGATTAAAATCCCTTGATTCGCTTGTGCCATTTTTAAATTGATTTGTAATCTTACTTGTGCAGTATCGTTATCTATGTTAGAGCTAGCTATTTCTACATTTTTAAAGCCACCTTGTTCATTTGAATGATTTAAAAAATTTTTGACATACGATTAAGTTTATCTTTAGCATAAGCTTTATCTTCATCATCTTCTAGCTCTATAAACTCAGTGCATTTAAATGCTTTTTCTATGTCGCCTTTATTTAAATATTCAATAAAATTTTTAGCAACACTATCAGGACTATCCGACCCACAACCAACTACAAAAAATACACAAAATAAAACAAAAATAATTTTTTCATTTTTTCTCCTTAAATAAATTTAAAATCAAATTTATCATAAATACATTAATTCATCTTATAGGATATAGATTTTAAATTTTATATCGTTTAAATTATTAGATTTTACCTATAGGATAATGTATGAAAAACACTGAAGAAATAGAAGAATTTTATAAATTAGTATCAAGTAATGTTAAAAAATTTAGAACCGAAAAAAACATAAGCCAACTAGATTTGGCCCTAAGTATAGGCATAAAATCAATAGCCTTTTATTCAAATTGCGAAAACAACAAAAACGGCAAACATTTTAACCTAGAGCATATTTATAATATAAGCAAAGTTTTAGGTGTTGATATTTGTGAGTTGTTAATGGGGGGGGGTATACAAAATGAATTGCATAAAAGAAGCTTTGATTAATGTAGCTAATTTTGATTTAAGAGCTACTATGAGTAGGCGTTCGTATGCCTTTATGGTTTTTATTTTTCCGATTTTAGCATTTGGCTTGTTTTATTGTTTGATAGAGTTTTCAAGATTTGTGCGTTTAGTTTTAGCTAATAATGTAGATTTTGCTTTTATTAAAAATGATTTTATGAGTTATTCTCAAATTATTTTTCAGGGTTTATATGCTAATTTTTATCTTGCTATTGATTTTATACTAATTCTTAGCACTTTACAAAGGCTTAATTCAATCACAAAAAATAAAATAATCAAAACTATCATTGTAATAATAGCGTTTTATCTTATTGATTATTATTTAGTATGCTTTCATTGGCTTAGGGTTTATTTAGAAGATAATTTTATACTTTCAATTAATTATAAAGCCATTGGTTTTATTATTTTTTTCATACTTGCACTGATTTTATCAATGATAAAAGAAAGGCATTTTAATGAGATTACTCCAAAACGCTCTTTAGCTTATTTTTTAACTTTAGATTTTAGCTCAATTGCTAGTAAGACTAATTTGATAATACCTTTTAGTTTTTATCTTGGTATTACTATTGTTTTAACTATTTTTATCGTTGGAATAGTGTTTATAATGGCATTAACTGAACTTAGCATAATAATAATGCCTATTATTTATATTGATATATTTTATTTATTAAATCACTATAAATCAAACATTAGAGCAATTACAAAAATAATCACTCTAATATCTTTTATAGCTTTTTATATTCAAATTATTTGCTTTGATAGAAGCGGTATTTTTTATGAATATATGAATAGATTATTTTTACTTTCATTTATTTTAGTCTATATTCTAGCAATGCGAAAAATCAAGAATTTGAAATAGGAATTTGGTTTTTATTTTCTAAACACGAAAATATACTCGTGAGCTATTGGTAAAAAATTATGCTTAATACTGTTTGCTTTACAAAATCCTGTGGCTTTACAATTAAACTGCTCTTTTTTTTTATAAATAATGCATAATTGTATGAATTTAATTTTTTCAGTTAATATGATAAAAATACTTAAGGATTTTAATGATTTATAAAAGCATAGAACTTTTTGCAGGAGCTGGTGGCTTGGCACTTGGGCTTGAAATGGCTGGGTTTTCTCATTTAGGACTTATTGAGATTGATAAAAATGCAGCTAATACCTTAAAACATAATAGAAAAAATTGGAATGTAATATGTGACGATATTGAAAAAGTTGCTAATAAAGATTTAGAGAAATTATTTGATATTAAAAAATATGAGCTCGATTTGATTTCTGGTGGAGCGCCTTGTCAAAGTTTTAGTTATGCTGGTAAAAGACTTGGTCTTCTTGATACTCGTGGAACTATGTTTTATCACTATGCTATATTTTTACATAAATTACAGCCAAAGATGTTTTTGTTTGAAAATGTAAAAGGATTATTAACTCATGATAAAGGCAATACTTTTAAGGTTATTTGTGATGTGTTTAGAGAACAAAATTATTCAGTACAACATCAAGTATTAAATGCACTTGATTACGAAGTAGCTCAAAAAAGAGAGAGATTAATAGTGGTAGGAATTAGAAATGATTTAATAGATAAAATTAATTTTAATTTTCCTAAGCAAAGTGATAAAAAACTTGTTTTAAGGGATGTTTTAAAAGATGTTCCTAAAAGCGAGTGTGCTAAATATTCCAAAGAAAAAGAAAAAATTTTTACTCTTGTTCCAGCTGGTGGATACTGGAAGGATATTGACCCTAAAATTGCTAAAGAATATATGAAAAATTGTTGGAATATGGGCGGTGGAAGGACGGGAATTTTAAGAAGGTTAAGTTTAGACGAACCAAGTCTTACCGTCCTTACAACTCCACAAATGAAACAAACAGAAAGATGCCATCCGCTTGAAGTAAGACCATTTAGCGTAAGAGAAAATGCTAGAATTCAAAGTTTTCCAGATGAATGGGAATTTATGGGTTCAATTGCTTCAAAATATAAACAAATCGGCAATGCTGTTCCTTGTAATTTAGCTAAAGCTGTTGGTTTAGAGATTATTAAAACTTTAAAGGAGTTATGATGGATAATAAATATTATTTAGACTTTATAAAGCAAAGTGATTTTGAAAATTTAGTACTAGATGTATTAAAAGAATATGAAAGCAGTTTAAATTCAATTGATTTAAAAACTTTTAATTCAAATTTAATTGACCCTATAAAACTATTATTTGATAAATATGCTTTTAATAAAAGTTATGAAGAAATAATTAATTATGAGATTCATCGTCAAAGAGATAAAAGTAATAGTAATTCGATAGGATATTTTCATCAAAATATTTTTAAATTTATTAAAAATTGTGAAGTTCCAAAAGAAGGTTGGGATATTATTTTTAAAGATTTTAATAAAACATATTATATAGAGCTTAAAAATAAACATAATACAATGAATAGTTCTTCATCGGCAAAAACTTATATGAGAATGCAAAATCACTTGCTAAATTCTAAAGATAAAGATAGTAGTATTTGTGCTTTAGTTGAAATAATCGCTATTAAATCACAAAATATCCCTTGGATTATTACGCTTGATAAAATTAAACAACAGTCTAATGAAAGCTTACGAAGGATATCTATTGATAAATTTTACGAAATTGTAACTGGCGATAAAATTGCATTTTTAAAATTATGCAAACAACTTCCTATAACAATAGAAAAATTAGTTACTAAAAAAATAAAATATGAAAAAGATACAGTTTTAGATGAATTAAAAGCTAAGAATAAAGATATTCTAATAGCGTTTTATAAATTAGCATTTGCTACATATGAAGGTTTTGAAAAACTAGATTAATTTAGAATTTATTTCGTGTAAAGATACACGAAATAAATTCTTATAATTCTACGCCGATGGCTTGATTAATTGAGCTTAAGCCGTCGTTTTCTATTAATTTTGTAAGCTCATCATTTATATTTCTAGCAATTCTAGGTCCAACGAAAATCATAGATGAAAGCACTTGAACTAAACTAGCACCCCATTTTATACGCTCATAAGCTTGAGCCGCGTCAAATACCCCGCCACTACTAATAATTATGCCTTTTTTATGCACGCTTGGTGCGATTGCTTTTAGCATATTTAAAGACTTTTCGGCTAATACTTTACCACTTAAGCCGCCAACCTTGGTTAAATCAGGCTTTTTGCTAAGCGAATAATCTTGCGTAGTATTGCTTAAAATCACTCCGCAAGCATTAGCATTTAAAGCTGTTAGACTTAATTCAGTAGCCAAGCCAAAATCCATATCAGGAGCAAATTTTATAAATTTTGGCACATCATTAATAGCATTTAGCCTAGTAAAAATTTCTTCAATAAATTTAGCATTTTGTAAATCTCTTAGATTTGGAGTATTAGGCGAACTTATATTAATTACAAAAGCGTCTGCATAAGGCTTTAGCTCACGAACTAAAATCTCATAATCATTTATCGCTTCTTCATTAGGTGTAACTTTATTTTTACCTATATTTATAAAAATCGGAGGTAGTTTTGAGAAATTCTCACGCATTAAATTTGCTTTTGCAACTTCTACACCATCATTATTAAACCCCATTGCATTGCGAATGCTAAGCTCATCTACTAATCTTTCAATTCTTGGGCGAGGATTACCTGGCTGAGCCTTAGGAGTGATTGCTCCGACTTCAATGAAACCAAAGCCAAGATTTGCTAAAGGAGCTACTACTTCAGCATTTTTATCAAATCCAGCTGCAAGTCCAATAGGATTAGAAAATTTCATATTGATTAATTCATTTTCTAAATTCTTATAAGTTTTTTTATAATCAACTACTTTTAAAAATCTTTGAGTTTTAAGAGCTTTGATTACTAAATGGTGCATATCTTCAGGGTCAAACTTAAATATAACTTTTTTTGCTAATTCATACATTTACTTACCTTTATAATGTTTTTGAAAAGGTCTTTTCACCTTTATTTTTCATATAAGCATCAAATCCCATACAAATATTACGGATTAATAATGTGCCTGTTTCATTTACTTTTATTTCATCATCACTAATTTGTAAAAATTCAGCATAAGTTTTTAAATACTCTTTTGCATCGTTAAAATAATCCCAAAATACTATTTTAAATTCTTTTTCAATTTCTTTAATATTAAGACTAAAATTAGCCATTAAGCTCATTATTACAGCTTTTCTAATTAAATCATCATTATTAAGCTTAATTCCCCTATGAAATGGTAATTTGCCATTATCAATAGCTGCTTCGTAAAGATTTAAATCTTTATAATTTTGTGCGTAATAATTAAGCCCTTCTCCAATACTAGTAAGCCCAACGCCAACCAAAATAGCTCCACCTTTTGTAGTATATCCTTGAAAATTCCTATGAAGTGTGCCGTTTTCTAAAGCCTTAAATAATTCATCATTAGGTTTTGCAAAATGATCCATTCCTATCATTTTATAGCCATTTTCGCCTAAAAATTTCGCAGTATGTTTTAGAATTTCTAACTTAGTTTTAGCTTCAGGAATAGTGCTTTCATCAAATTTTCTCATATTCTTTTTAATCCAAGGCACATGAGCATAATTAAACACTGCTAATCTATCAGGATTTATTTTTAAAATTGTCTCAAGCGTTTTGCTAAATGAGTTTAAATCCTGATAAGGAAGTCCGTAAATTAAATCAGTATTTATACTTTTTACTCCATTTGCTCTTGCTAGTTTTACTGCATTTTCTGTAATTTCGTAAGGTTGAATTCTATGAATTTCTTTTTGCACTTTAGGGTCAAAATCTTGCACACCAAAACTAATTCTATTTATGCCGTATTTTGCAAATACGCTCATTTGTTCAACATTTAAAAACCTAGGGTCAATCTCACAAGAAAGCTCGCTATCAGGTAAAAACTCAAATATTTCATTAATTTTTTTAAGCAAGATTTCAAGTTGAGCTGCACTAAAAAATGTAGGTGTTCCACCGCCAAAGTGCATTTGAATAGCTTTTTTTGTCTTAAGATGAGTTTTTAAAATATCAAGCTCTCTTAAAATATAATCTAAATACCTTTCTTTTTTATCTTCATTAGCTGTATAAATTACATTACAGCCACAAAAATAACAAGCCGAACGACAAAACGGCAAGTGAAAGTAAAGCGATAAAGGCTTATTTTCGTTACTTTCTAAATCTTTTATAAAATCATTATATTTATAATCTTCGCCAAACTCAATAGCTGTTGGATATGAAGTATATCTTGGGCCACTTGTTTGATATTTTGCTAATACACTAAAATCCATTTTTATCCCCTTAACATTTCGGCTAATTCTTTAGCGTGATAAGTGATTATTAGTTTTGCACCCGCTCTTTTAAAACTAATCATAGTTTCCATTAAGATTTTTGGATAATCTACAAGCCCAGCTATTCCAGCGTTTTTAAGCATTGAATACTCTCCGCTTACATTATAAACACATAGTGGAAGTAGTGAGTTTTGGCTAATTTCTTTAACTACATCTAAATATGCTAAAGCAGGTTTTACCATCAATATATCAGCACCTTGTTTTTCATCTTCTAAGCTTTCATTTAAAGCTTCTTTTCCGTTTGCATAATCCATTTGATAAGCTTTTCTATCGCCTTTTTTAGGAGCTGAATTAGCCACATCACGGAAAGGTCCATAGTATGCACTTGCGAATTTGGTTGAATAAGCCATAATAGGTAAAGTATCAAAGCCATTTTCATCTAAAGTAGTTCTTAAAGTTTTTATTATTCCATCCATCATTCCACTAGGTGCAATCATATCAACTCCAGCTCTAGCCATTACTAAAGCTTGTTTGCTAGAATTTAAAAGCGTAATTTCATTATTTAAATACCCATCTTCATCTAATACTCCGCAATGTCCGTGGTCTGTGTATTCACAAAAGCACAAATCTGCAATTAAATATAAGCTATCGCCAAAACGCTCTTTAATAGCTCTAATAGCACGAGCTATAAGCCCATTATCGCTCATTGCATCACTTCCGCAGCTATCTTTTGCACTTTCATCTAATACGCCAAATAATAAAATACTCTTAATTCCAAGCTTTAAACATTCATTACATTCTGCTAGTAATTCATCAAATCCTAATTGATAAACTCCTGGCATTGATTTAATCTCAATTTTTGCACTTTTTTTATCTACTACAAATAAAGGGTAAATCAAATCGTTTAAGTTAAGTTGGTTTTCCTTTACTAAATCCCTAATTATAGGGCTTTTTCTAAGTCGTCTAAATTTACGCATATTAAATTCCTTTTTTTTGTATAATTATAGATTAATAAATTTAAAAAGAGTTATGAAATGTTAGTAGAAGTATCAAAACAAGCAAATTTACCTACAAGATTTGGAAATTTTATTATCCAATCTTTTAAAGAAAACGAAAAAGAGCATTTAGTAATTATGAAAGGCGAAATTAGTGATGAGATTAATGTTCGCATACATTCTGAATGCCTTACAGGTGATGCTTTAGGTTCGCTTAAATGCGATTGTAGAGACCAATTAAAAGCATCTTTAAGATATATTGAAGCAAATGGCGGAATGGTTATTTATCTTCGTCAAGAAGGTCGTGGAATAGGTCTATTTAATAAAGTAAATGCTTATAATTTACAAGATAATGGATTTGATACACTTGAAGCGAATTTAAAACTAGGCTTTAAAGATGATGAAAGAGATTATAAAATAGTTGATTTTATACTTGAATATTACAAAATTAAAAGCGTAAGATTGCTTACAAATAATCCTTTAAAATTAAAAGCTATTAGTAAAGATGTAAAACGCATACCATTAATAATGCAAAGCAATGAATACAATAAACAATATCTAAAAGTTAAATCTTGCAAAATGGGGCATATGCTAAATGAATAATGAATTTTTAGCTTTTATAAATTCATATGAAGATGAATTAAAAAAATACAATAAAGTTCATAATATTACAAGATTAAAAGATATAAAAGCAGCAGCACTTGATAGTATTGAAATACTTAATTTCGTAGAATTTAAATCAGGAATTAATATTGCAGATATTGGCTCAGGTGCTGGTTTTCCTGCTATATTTTTAGCTTTTTTAAAAAGAGATTGTAATTTTTATTTGTATGAGCCAAGTTATAAAAAATCAGCATTTTTATCGCTAATTAAAGCTAAGTTTAATTTAGATAATGTGTTTATTAAACCTATAAAAGTTGAATGTGAAAAAGACTTAAAATGTGATTTGATAACTTCAAGAGCTTTTGCAAAAACAGAACTAATTGTTACTTTATGTAATGATATAACCAATGATAATACGAAATTTATTTTATACAAAGGCTCATTCGTAAAAGATGAGCTAGATTGCTTAAATGAATATAAATTACACGAGAGAAATAATAGAATTTTTTTAGAATTTTATAAAAAAGATTTCAAAATTATTACAAATTAAGTTTAATTTTTATTTTTAGGATTATAATTACAGTATTAGTTTAATTTTTATTTAAGGAGAAGTTATGGCAAATCCATCACAACATTTAAGCTATGATTATACTGTAGCTAAATGGTTTATGTTCGCATGTATTTTGTTTGGCATAATCGGTATGGGAATTGGAACTTTAATCGCGTTTCAATTAGCGTATCCTGAGTTAAATAATATTGCAGGTGAATTTAGTACTTTTGGAAGACTTAGACCACTACACACTAATGGTGTTATTTATGGTTTTATGCTTTCTGGTATTTGGGCTACTTGGTATTATGTAGGTCAAAGAGTTTTAAAAGTTTCTATGAGAGAATCTAAATTTTTAATGTTTATAGGTAAGGCTCATTTTGTAATTTATATGATTACAATTTTATTAGCGGTAGTATCACTATTTGCTGGTATTTCTACATCTAAAGAATATGTTGAATTAGAATGGCCTTTTGATATAGCAGTTGTTGTTATTTGGGTTTTATGGGGTATGGGAATTTTTGGACTTATTGGAATTCGCCGTGAAAAAAGTCTTTATATTTCTATTTGGTATTACATTGCGACATTTTTAGGTGTAGCGATGCTTTATTTATTTAATAATATGGAAGTTCCTACAAAATTAGTTACAGGAATGGGTTCTTGGCTTCATTCAGTATCTATGTATGCAGGAAGTAACGATGCTTTAATTCAATGGTGGTTTGGACATAATGCGGTTGCTTTTGTTTTCACGGTTGCAATTATTGCTGAAATATATTATTTCTTACCAAAAGAAAGTGGTCAGCCAGTATTTTCTTATAAATTATCATTATTTTCATTCTGGTCATTAATGTTTATATATTTATGGGCAGGTGGACACCATTTAATTTATTCAACTGTTCCTGATTGGATGCAAACAATGGGTTCAATTTTCTCTGTTGTATTAATATTACCAAGTTGGGGTAGTGCAATCAATATCTTACTTACAATGAAAGGTGAATGGCATCAAGTAAAAGAAAGTCCGTTAATTAAATTTATGGTTCTAGCTTCAACATTTTATATGTTTAGCACACTTGAGGGTTCAATTCAATCAGTTAAATCAATCAATGCTTTAGCACACTTTACAGACTGGATTCCAGGACACGTGCATGATGGAACACTTGGTTGGGTAGGATTTATGACAATGGCAGCTCTTTATCATATGACTCCTAGGTTATTCAAAAAAGAAATTTATAGTAAAAAATTAATGGAATATCAATTTACAATTCAAACTATAGGAATTGTGTTGTTTTTCGCATCAATGTGGATTGCTGGAATTACTCAAGGTATGATGTGGAGAGCTTATGATGATTATGGAACTCTAACTTATTCATTCATTGATACTGTTATAGCACTACATCCTTATTTTATAATAAGAGCTATTGGTGGTCTTTTATATTTATTAGGCTTTTTTATGTTCACATATAATATTTATAAATCAATTACTTCAAGCAGAAGTATTGAAGTTGAACCAAAATCAGCAAGTCCAATGCAAGCTTAAGGAGGTAAGATATGTTTAGTTGGTTAGAAAAAAATCCTTTCTTTTTTGCAGTTGTAGTTTTTGTTGTTATTGCGTATGCTGGTATAGTTGAGGTTTTACCTGCTTTTGCACCAAATGCAAGACCTATTGAAAATCGTAAGCCTTATACAGCATTAGAACTTGCAGGTCGTCATGTTTATATTAAAGAAAGCTGTAATGCATGTCACTCACAATTAATTCGTCCATTTAAATCAGAAACTGATAGATATGGTGCTTATTCTAAGAGTGGTGAATATGCTTATGATAGACCATTTTTATGGGGTTCAAAAAGAACTGGTCCTGATTTAATGAGAGTTGGTAATTATAGAACTACTGATTGGCATGAAAATCATATGAAAAAACCTGTTTCAGTGGTACCTAGTTCAATTATGCCTGAATACCCACATTTATTTAAAAAGAATTCAGATTTAGAGACAGCTTATGCTGAAGCTTTAACTGTTAAAAAAGTTTTCAATGTTCCTTATGATGTAGAAGGTAGTACAAAATTAGGAACCTATGATGAAGCTCGTAAAATGATGGTAGAACAAGCTACACCTATCGTTGATGCAATGAGCGATGAAGAAGTAAAACAAGCGTTTGAACCTTGCCGTGCAAATGCGCTTGATAGTAAATGTGAAATTAAAGAAATAGTTGCGTTGATTGCGTATTTAAATAGTCTTAAATAGGGGGCTAATTATGAATGTAGGTGAACTTGTTTATTATCAAGGACATGCATATTTTTTTCTTATAGTTTTTTTAACCGTAGGTTTATATATGTATATAGTACATTTATATAAAACTCAAAGAGAAGGTAAGAGAGATTATGAAAAATATGCTAAGTTAGCATTAGATGATGATATTGATTCATCTTTATTAGAAAATAGGAGAAAGTTATGAAATGGTTAAATCTTTCTGATAATGTAAATTTATTATCTATTATTGGTGCATCTATTATAATTTTAGTTGTATTAATAGTAGTTGGTAATATGTTTAGACAAATGGTAGCAACTCGTAAAGAAAAAGTTGAGTTGAGTGAACATAATTGGGATGGAATAGGCGAATATAAAAATCCATTGCCATTTGGTTGGGCCTTTATGTTTGTAGTATTAATTTTATTTGCTGTTTGGTACTTTTTAATAGGATTTCCTCTCGGTAAATATTCTTCAATAGGCGAATATAATGTTGAGGTAAATGATTATAATGTTAAATATAAAGAAAAATATGCTAATTTAAACGATGAAGCTAAATTAAATATGGGTGAAAGTGTATTTTTATTAAATTGTGCACCTTGTCATGGAGCTGAAGCTACAGGAATCAATGGAAAAGCACAGGATTTAACAAAATGGGGAAGTACCGAAGGTATTTTAAGTGTATTAGCTAACGGTTCAACAGGACTTGGTTATGGAGAAATGCCAGCTGGTTTGGTTGAAGGAGATGATGCAAAAGCAGTTGCAACTTATGTGGCAAATGGAATGCAAGGCGAAGTTGGAAAAGATATTTTTGAAAATACTTGTGTAGCTTGTCACGGAGAAAATGGCGAAGGTATGGAAGGAGTTGCTCCTGCTTTAAATCACTATGCTGGTGTTGCATTTATTAAAGATGTTTTATCAACTGGTAAGGCTGCTCCAAGTGATGCCGGTGTTAAAGTTATAGGTACTATGCCTAGTTTTAGTGCAATGTTGAGTGAAGAACAAATTGATGCAGTTGCTCGTTATGTAAGCACATTATCAAAGGAGTAAAAGATGGATAATCAAAGCAGAAATTTATTCGGTTTAAATGGAATTACTGGGATGTTAATAGCTACTGTTTTGCTATTATCTATTTTAGCATTTTTGGTTACTTGGTCTGTGAAAGTTCAACAAAAAGAAATAAGAAATACATATAAATTAGAAAAAATTGAAGATGTAAAAATGTTTGAAAATAGGGCTTTAGAAGACTTTAGAAAGGATGTTAAATGAACAAGTTATTAGAAACAATTATAGTTTTGGGAATGGTTGTGTTAGCAGTAGTTACAGCTTGGTCAGTTTTAACCCCTAATCATTTAGGTATTGGATGATAAAATTAGTTTTAGTTTTACTTACTCTTGTGAATTTATTTTCACAAGAGTTATTAAGCAAACAAGTACTTGATAAAATCTATGATTTAAGTTTTGAATTGAAAAATAAAACAGGTATAGAAACTAATGTTTTAATCTCAGATGTAAGCAATTTTAAAGAGTTAAAAGAGCAAATCAATTATAAAGATAATTATGCAGTTATAGTAATTAGTTTGAAAGAAAAAAAAATTGATGTTGTAAGTGATTTAAAATTAAATTTTTCAAGTATTACTAAATATTATTATTTAAAATATGGATTCTTACCTACACAAGGTGCAATATTACCAATACTTACACAACCTAAAGGAAAAGATGTAATAAATGCAGCTGTATTAAATGGTTTTGCTGAATTAGTATATATCATTGCTAATGATAAAAATATTGAATTAAATAGTGGCATAGGTCACTCTAATGAATATTTTATAAATATTTTAAGAGCTATTTTTTATGTATTTATAATTATTTTTATAATTTTATTTGTTAGAAATAAATTTAGGAGCAAGATTTGAAAAATGGAAGATATTGGCCTTATTTAATAATTGGTTCAATTATTTTTATGGTTATAGTTTGTGTTTATACTGTATATTTATCTTTTGATTACCCAGTTGATGAAGATGAAAGCTATTTTTTAAAATACCAAGAAGTAGAAAAAAATTATGCAAATATAAAGAACATAGAAGAAGAATTTTTAAAATATTTTGATATTAACATTATGGCTGAAAAAACTATTTTAGATATTACTAAGACCCAGGCTTTTTTAATAGATAATGGAATTAGCTTTAAGGTAAATGCAAAAGAAAATTTAAAAACTAGCGATATTCAAGTAAAAGCTAAATTAACAAGACCACATACTAAAAAGTTTGATAAATTAATTGATTTTAAATATGATGATAAAAATGAGTTGTTTTATACAAATTTAGATAATTTAGAAAATGGTAGATGGACATTATTGATAGAATTTAAAATTAATGATTTGTTTAAATTTTATAAATTAGAGCTTTGTAAGAATAGATGTAAACAAAATAATTAATTTTAGTTTGAGTATTTTTGTAATTTTTATTTAAAAAAGTGATTAAAAATTACAAAAAATATGTTTTTTTTCTTGAAATTAACTTTATTTTTTTTTAAAATAACCCCCTATTTTTTTAAAAAAGGATACATAATGCGTAGACAGACTTGGACAAGTAGATTTACATATATTTTAACTGTTGCAGGTGCTACTATTGGATTTGGAGCTACTTGGAGATTTCCTTATATGGTAGGAGAAAATGGTGGTGGTGCTTATGTTTTATTATTTATCATAGCTATGTTTTTAGTTGGTGTTCCTATTATTTTAGTTGAGAATGTAATAGGAAGACGAGCTCATAAAAATAGTGTAGATGCCTTTGGTGGTGAAGTAAATGGTAAAAAAATTAATGAATTATGGAAAATAGTTGGTTATGCTGGACTTTTTGGAAGTTACGCTATTATGGCATATTATATGGTTTTAGGTGCTTGGGTTATAACATATATCTTAAATATTTTTTATTCAATATTTGGATTTAATGGATTTGATTTAAGTAATGTTGTTACCGCTGATATTACTAGTGATTTTTATACGAAAAATATAGAACAAAATCCTTTAATGATAAGTATTTATACATTTCTTTTTGTTTTTATAAATTGGTTTATTTTAAGAAGAGGTGTTATTGATGGTATTGAAAAATTTGTAAAATATTTAATGCCATTATTATTTTTATGTTTAATCGCTATGCTTATTAGAAATGTTACTTTAGATGGAGCTTTAGAAGGGATTAAATTTTATTTATATCCTGATTTTAGTAAGATTACACCTAGCATATTTTTGTATGTTATAGGACAGGTATTTTTTGCTTTATCGCTTGGATTTGGTGTTATGATAACTTTATCTAGTCATTTAGATAAAAAAGAAGATTTATTAAAAACAGCGATTATTACAGGTATTGTAAATACTCTTGTAGCAGTTTTAGCAGGATTTATGATATTTCCTTCATTATTTTCTTTCGGATTAAGTCCTGATGCTGGTCCATCATTGGTATTTAAAACCTTGCCTATAGTGTTTTCACATATGCATTTTGGAAATTTCTTTGCTATAGTGTTTTTTATTTTATTATTAACAGCTGCACTTACTACGAGTTTGCCTATTTATCAAGTAATTATTTCTGTATTAGAAGAAAAATTTAAAATTTCAAAAAATACATCAATTAATTTAGTTTTAGGTGGAATTTTTATATTAGGAAATGTTCCAGCTTTATTAAGCTATGGGGTACTTGATAATGTTTTAATTTATGGAAGAAATATTTTTGATACATTTGATTTTATTAGTGGGAATATTTTATTTGTAATTACTTCATTACTTTGTGTTTTCTTTGTTGCATTTGTATTGAAAAAAGATGAAGCTATAAGAGAAATTAGCAATAATTACGAGCTTAAAAATCCACTTTATAAAGCTTGGTTTTATTATATAAAATACTTTATTCCTGTTGTAATTATTGTAATTTTTATAAGTGGTTTTGAGAATTTAAAATCATATATTTTGGGATTTTTTAATTAGATATTTTACGATTTAGCATTAGCTAAATCGTAATAATAAATTATTGTTTATTTTCTACTTTTTCTTTTTTATTGTGTTTTGATTTTTTAGTTTCTTTACTTTTTTTGTTTTTCTTAGCTTCTTTTTTTGCCTTTTTAACTTCTTCTTTTGTTTGATTTACTTCTTCTTTGACTACTTCTTTTTTTTCTTCTATTTTATCGCTAACTTGTTTTACCACTTCTTCTTTAGCTTTTACTTCTTCTACTACCTTTTGCTCACTTTTTTCTAGTATTTTTTCAGCTTTTGCATCATTGATACATTCAGCACTTTTGCAATCTAAAACATCAACTGCAGGAATTTCAGCAGCACATAAATTAAGACCTATAAAGGCAACTAATGACAAACATACTTTTTTCATTTTCATCTCCTTTTAAAAAAGTCGGAGAATTCTAGATGTTAATTATTAAAAATGGTTAATATAAATAATATTTTTTTATCAATTAAAGCTCTAATTGATAAATTATGAAAAAAATAATAACTATCATTTAAATTTGATTTATATATAGGTTCTATAATCTTAAAAAATGAATAAGGGTTGCACTGTGAAAAGATTATTATTTGTTATTTTTGTACTCATCAGTTCATTAATAGCTAGAGATGATGTTGATTATTTCAAGGAAAAAGATTTAATTATAGAAAAGCTAAATAAAGGTTTAGAAGCCTATAAAAAAGGTGATGCAAAAACTGCAAGACAACTTGCAAGTGAAGCTTATTTTCAACATTTTGAAAATATGGAAGGTCCTATTGGAAGAAATATTGGTAGAAAAGGCTATTTGATGGAGAGAAAATTTACCAATCTTCGTGGTTATTATGGGCGTGGAGAAAATATAGGCAAAATTGAAGCTTTAATAGATGGTTTGATATTTGATTTAGAAGAAGTAACGCCAGTTATACAAAATGGCTTTAAAATAGTTGCAGTAGCATCTGATCCAAATTATGATAAAGCAAAAGCTGAAATGAATGCAAGAGAGAATTTATTAAAAACTTGCATTGAAGGTGAGATGATGTTTGGAGCAGATGAAAATAGTGCAAAAACTAAATGTGAAGAACAAAAAGCAGCAGAATTAGCCCATCTTAGCAAAGAAGCAAGTGGAGAAATCACAAAACCAACTATGCAAAAAGAAGTTTATGATAGTTTAGAAGACCTTCAAGCAGCAGCTGCGATTGACCCGAAATTACAATATGTATATGATTTATTAAGTGAGAAATTTGACGAAGCTATTCAATACAATAAGCAAGGAGAATTTACAAAAGCAGCTGATACAATTGGCGTTGCAAGAGAAGAAATATATATAAATACAAATATTGAAATTCTAATAAATGCAACAAAAAATCTTAATATGAGAAGCAAGTTAAGAAGTTTTGGCAGTGATATTCGCGAAGGAAAAGTAACTGAAAGCGATATGAGAGCTAGAAGTGAAGAGATATTAGATTCTATATTTGATGTAATGACTAAAATAGATGCTAGTAATTTAGATAAATTAAAATTAGTTGGATATGTTGATGAGACTAAGAATGTAGATTATACTCAAGTTGCAACTGATATTAAAATAGCTTTAAATAAAATAGTTCAAGACTATGAAACAATGGGAGAAAAAGCAAGTATTGATGCTCTTCAAAATATATATTTAGACATTTTTGAAGCAAAAGGAATGGAGAGTAAAATTGGTGCTGTTAATTCAAATATAAAGCTTGAAATAGAAGCAAAATTTACTAAAGGAACAGCACTAATTAAAAGTAAGGCTTCTAAAGATGAGTTAATTGCTAATTTTGATGAGTTAAACAAATTAATTGAAAGTCAGTTAGATAAAATCAATGATACAAGTGTTTGGTTTTTATTTATATCATCACTTACTATTATTTTAAGAGAAGGTTTAGAAGCTTTAATAATAGTAGTTGCAATAATTTCATATATTATTCAAAGTGGTAATAAAGACAGATTAAATATAGCTTATTCAGCACTTGGTAGTGGTGTTGTTTTATCATTTATCACTGCTTTTATAGTTTCATATTTTATTAAAAATTCAGGACAAAGTAGAGAGCTAATAGAAGGTGTAACAATGCTAATTGCTGTTGTTTTATTATTTTATGTTGGCTTTTGGCTACTTAGTAATGCAAGAAATAAAAAATATGCAAGTAATTTAAAAGAGCAAGCAAGATTAGCTATTACAAATGGAAGTGCTAAAACATTATGGTGGACCGTGTTTTTAGCAGTATTTAGAGAAGGTGCTGAAACAATATTATTTTATCAAGCATTATTGATTGATTCTGGTTCTGGTGCTGGACTTAGTGCTGTTTTAGGTGGTTTAGCTCTTGGTATTGTTATATTAGTAGTTTTATATTTCTTACTTAAAGCTGGTGCAATTAGAATTCCTATAAAACAATTTTTCTTAATAACCTCAATCATTATTTTTTATATGTGTTTTGCTTTTACAGGCAAAGGGATTATGGAACTTGTTGAGGGCAAGGTCTTAACTCCACATCTCATACCAATGCAATTTGAAAGCATTACTTGGTTAGGATTATATCCTTATTATGAGAGCTTAGTTTTACAGGCAATAATCCTCGTCCTATTAATAGGAGGAGTTGTTTATATGCAAATCAAATCAAAGGAGAAACAATGAAAAAATCATTGCTTAGTTTAGTAGCAGGTGCTTTTTTAGCGTCTTCAGTGTTTGCAGGAGAAGTTGAAATTCCTACAATTGATGGTGCAGAAAGCTATAAATTACACGGAATGGAAATAGCAGCTGTGTATCTTCAACCAATTGAAATGGAGCCAAGAGGTATTGATTTAGCAGCGTCTTTAGCTGATATTCACTTAGAAGCTGACATTCACGCTCTTAAAGAAAATCCAAATGGTTTTCCTGAAGGTTTTTGGATGCCATATCTTACAATTGGCTATAAATTAACTAACCTTGATAATGGTAAAACAAAAGTTGGAAAACTTATGCCAATGGTAGCTGATGATGGTCCTCACTATGGTGCAAATATTAAAATGGATACAGGAATTGGTAATTATGAATTAGAATTTGTAATTGATAATCCTGAAAAACAAGGTTTTGGTCGCCACGTAGATAAAGAAACAGGTGTTGATAAGTGGTTTGATACTTTTAGCGTTAAATATAAATTCAAATACACAGGAACACCTGATAAATAAAACTTAAATATAGAAAGCTAAAATGCTTTCTATATAAAATATACAAAAATAAGGACAATAATGAGTATATATTTTATGCATTTATTTCTTGAAGCCTTTGTGATTAGTTTTTTCGTAGCGTTTGTAGGTAAGAATAATTCAGTTTTTAAAGTTTTAATCTCAGCATTAGTTGGTTTTATTTTTGGATATATTGCTTTTTATATAATTAATTATGAAAAACAAAATAAAATAGGTTTGATAATAGCTGATAGTATTTTAATTGTTTCACTTATAATGGTGTTTTTAAGAAATTTTAAAATTATTAGTTTTATTAGTTCAATTTTATTAACATTTGCTTGTTCTATTAGATATTTTTTGATGAGTTCAAATTTTCCTATATTTGAGTCTAATTTATTAGATACTCAAGGGGTATTTAATTTTGCATTTATATTATTAGCGATTTTTGTTTGTTTTGTGTTTTTTATTAGCTTTACATATTCAACTAAACATTCAAAGTCAAAATTAAATTTGTTTATAGCCATTATTTTAGCTTTGATGTTTATAAATGAATGTCTAGCTGAATTAGCACTTTATGGAATGAAAACTAGAAGCTTAGGTGTTTTAAGTGATAGTGATTTGTTGTTAAGCTATATTGGTAAAAGTAAACATTATGTTGAATTTTATTATTATATTTGTTTAATTTTAGCTATTATTTATGTTGGATTATGTTTAAAATTGCGTCCAAAATTTAGAGAAAAAAGGTGTGATTTTGATATAGAATATAGAAAAAATAAACACTTAATTAATACGATTAATATTCATTTTAGTATTACATTTTTATTGAGCGTTGTATCTTTTTTAGTAATTATTTATTATGATTTAGTAGCTTCAAAACCTATATCAATAGATGAGCCTTTAGTAATTACACCTAAGAGTAAAGATTATTTTGAATTTAATTTACAAGAAGTTAGTGATGGTAAACTTCATAGATATGCCTATATCTCAAGTTCAGGTAAAAAAATAAGATTTTTTATTATCAATCGTTTTAAAGGTAAGATTACACCTGTTGCTGTTTTTGATTCTTGTATGATTTGCGGTGATTTAGGCTATATTTTACAAAATGATGAATTAATTTGTGTAGCTTGTAATGTGAGATTATTTTTACCAAGTGTTGGTAAAGCTGGTGGATGTAATCCTATCCCGCTTGAATATGAAATAGATGAGAAAAATAATAAATTTTTAATTAAAATCAGTGAAATTATTAATGGAGAAAATTATTTTAGTGAGATTGTAGAAGTTGAAGTAATAGACCCCGTTAATGGAGATAAATTTATAAATTTAAAAGCTAAAAAATCATATATGTATAATGGAATAAATTATTATTTTAGCACTGATAAAAGTTATGAGGAATTTAAACAAAATCCAGATAAATATGTAAGCACAAGTGATATTGTTCCTTTTAGAATAAATGGATATCAAAGTTAAGGAGAAAAAATGTTTTTAAGAATTATAAAAAAGTCAATTTTTGGTAATGTAACTCAAAAACTCCTTAGTTTTGCTACTATTTTTTTAGCTTGTTTGCTACTTTCTTGTATGTTAAATATTACTATGGGTGTAGGTAATGAACTTACAAAGGAATTAAGAAATTATGGAGCTAATATTAGTGTGGTACCACAAGGTTCAGCACTTAGCATAGAAGTTGGAAATAAAACTTTTAAACCATTTGAAAGTAAGAATTATTTAGAACTTAAAGATTTACACAAGATAAAAGAAATTTTTTGGAGAAATAACATAATAGCTTTTGCTCCATTTAAGGATTATAAGGCTAAATATCAAGGAAAAGAGATAAAAATTTTAGGTACTTATTTTAATAAAAATATCCCTATAGATGGCGAAGATGATTATACTACAGGGATTTTAGGACTATTTCCTTTTTGGAAAAGTGATATGAATTTTGTAGATGATGAAAATAAAGAAATTCAAGCAAATATAGGGACTGAATTTGCTAATACTTTTGGTTTAAAAAGTGGTGATGAAATTGATGTTGAATTTGAATCAGGCGTAAAAAAAATAAAAATAGTAGGTATTATTAATAATTTAGGTGATTATGATAATAAATTAATAATAAATATTGATAAATTGAATGAGATTATAGGTGATGATGCTACATACGAAAGAGCTGAAGTTTCAGCACTTACAATTCCTGAAAATGATTTAGCTATTAGAGCAAGGCATGATAAAGATAGCCTTGATTCAGTTGAATTTGATAAATGGTATTGTACCGCTTATGTTAGTTCAATCGCTTATCAAATAGAAGAAGATTACAAAGGAGCAAGTGCAAAAGCCGTTAGTAAAGTAGCAGATGCTGAAAGCTCTATCGTTAAAAAAATTCAAGGTTTAATGGGAATAATATTTTTAATATCTTTAGTTGTTGCTAGTGTTGCACAAGCATCTCTTATAAATAGTGATGTTTATAGGCGTTCAAAAGAAATAGGATTATTAAAAGCTTTAGGTGCAAATAATTTACAAATATATTTGATATTTATGGTTGATTATTTATGTGTTAGTTTAGTTGCTAGTGTGTTTGGGAGTATTTTCGGATTTTTTGTAAGTGATTTAATTGCCTTGAATATTTTTTCTCATAGCATAAGTTATAATTTTATCATTATATTTATATGTATGTTTTTTGCAAGTTTAATTGCTATATTTGGCTCATTACTTGCTACTAAGAATTTTATAAAACTTGAAATTGTTGAGGTGCTTTATGGTAGGAAATAATTTTTTCACAACTCAGGTTAAAAAAAGCATATGCTTTTCTAAACAAAGATTATTAATTATTATTATAGCTATTTTTATGGGGACTGCTGTATCTAACGCTTTTTTAAATGTATATTTTGATATTGACAATAAAATGAGTAAAGAGCTTAAAAGTTATGGTGCTAATATGATTTTAAGTGCAAAAAATAGTGATTATGTAGATATTGAAGATGTTATAAATATTAAAAAAGAAATAAATTCTAATAAACTCTTAGCATTTTCACCATATTTATACTTTACTCCTAGCTATTCAAGTAGGCAGATATTAGTTGCTGGTGTTAATTTTGATGAATTTAAAAAAATTAATAAATTTCTAACTATTTTAAAAGGAAATTTAAGTCCTAATGAATATTCAAAAAGCGATAGTATATATCTTGGTGTTGATTTAGCTAATACGCTTGATAAAAAACTTAATTCTAAATTAATTTTAAATTACAAACATAATGATAAGGTTATTGAAAAAACTTTTATAGTAAAGGGTATATTCTCAAGTGGTGATGAAATTGATGCTATGGCTTTTATAAATTTAGAAGAAGCTAAGGAATTTTCAGGAATTTTTAAATATTCTTATGTGTCCTTAATAGTTGATGATGATTTTGAAAATTTAAATACTTTAAGTGAAAGCATAAATAATAAAAATGCAGAACTTAAAACTATTCCTAGTGTTAGTATGAAAGAAGGAGCTATTTTAGAAAAGATTAAAGGTCTTATGTTTTTAATATCTATTGTTATTTTAATAATAAGTTCTACTAGCGTTAATAACACACTTAGTTCTATTATTTTTTCAAGAAAAAAAGAAATTTCATTACACATAGCTTTAGGTGCAAATAAAAATCATATTATAAAATTATTTGCTAGCGAAGTTTTTATACTTACTTTAATTGCTTCGTTATTAGGCTCGGTTGGCGGTTATTTACTAGCACAACTTTTAGGTTCTATTATTTTTAATGCTAGTATTGATTTTAGATTTAGTGCTTTTATAATAGCAATTTTAATTTCATTTTTATTTGCTGCATTTGCTGCATTTTTTCCTATAAGAAAAGCCCTTAGTATAGATATTGTAGATAATTTAAGAGGAGAATAAATGAGTATTATTAAGATTAGTAATTTACATAAAAGATTTGATAAAGCCCATGTTTTAAAAGGTCTTAATTTTGAATTAAATCAAGGTCGTTGGCTTAGTATTGTAGGTAAGAGTGGTAGTGGAAAAACTACGCTTTTAAATATTTTATCATTGCTTGATAATGCAAGTGAAGGCGAATACTTTTTAGATGGTATTAATGTAACTCATTTAAGTGAAGCTGATAAACAAAGAATAAGAAGAGAAAAAATAGGGCTTATTTTTCAACAATTTCATTTAATACCTTATTTAAGCGTATTAGAAAATGTTATGCTAGCTCAATATTATCATTCAAGTATTGAAGAAAATGATGCTAAGAAAATCTTAGATAAAGTAGGATTATTAGATAGATTAGAGCATTTACCTAGCGAATTAAGTGGTGGTCAGCAACAACGCCTTTGCATAGCTAGAAGTCTTATTAATAATCCAAATATTTTATTAGCTGATGAGCCTACTGGCAATCTTGATGAAGAAAATGGAGAAATAGTTTTAGATATATTTAAAAAATTAAGAAGCGAAGGCAAGACAATTATATTAATTACTCACAATCCTGACTTGGCTAAAAATGGAGATGAGATAATTACTATTAAAGATGGACTTATAGTGAATGAATAAAATAATTTTATTTTTATTTGCTTTAGTTTTTATGGCTTGCGATGAATCAAATTTAAGTATTAATTCTAAAGCACCTGATATTTTTGCAAAAACTACGAATAATGAAAATGTAAAACTCTTAAGAAATGGTATTGAAATAGTTGAATTTTGGGAGAATGGTTGCGCTGCTTGTCTTAAAGTGATGGCAAATTTAAATGATTATGCTGTTAAGAATAATATTAAAATATATGCAATTAATTCTATTGATGATTTAAAAGTAATTAAAAAACATGAAGATGAACATAATTATGAGAGCATGATATTTTTAAAAGACCAACAAGATATTTCATGGAGTAGGTATGAAATTTTTGCAGTTCCTACTTTATTTATAATAAAAGATGGGATTTTAGTTGAAAAAATTTTAGGTGATAGGGGCTTTAATTATATTAAAGAAAAAATTGAAAGGAATTTATGAAATTTATATTAGCATTTTTAATTCTTTTTGTTTTAGCATGTAAAGATGAGAGTATGCTAACACTTAATTCTAATGAATTTTTAAATTTAAAATATGATGCTAAAAAAAAGGCATTAAAAGGATTAAATGAGCCTTTTATGTTGTTTTTTTACACAAAAGATTGCGGTGTATGTGCTAAACAAATTCCTATCTTAAATGAGCTTAGTAAGGATTATAAAATTATTGCTGTATTAGGTGGTATGAGAGATTATGATATGGCAAAAGAAAGCTTAAAAGGTGTTACATTTGCTACTATTTATGAGAGTTTAGATGTTGAGTATTTAAGCAATGTAGTAGGTGGTGTTTGGGGTGTGCCTGCTATGTTTATTTATGATAAAGATGGAAAAATGGTTAAAAAATTTATATCGCTTACTCCAAAATCTGTCTTAGAAAATGAATTAAAAATATTGTGATTTTTTATTATAAGTGTTACTTTTTATAATTATTTTTGATTTTATTTTTCGTAAATTTATATTTTATTCTTAAAAGTAATTAAAAGTATTATAATTTTTTTAGATTATTTTTAGGATTTTTATGAGTAAGTGTTTAAATGATAAACAAGGTTCATTACTTGTTTTTTTAGGTGGTTTAGCGTGGGGTTTTTCTGGTGCTTGTGGTGAATATATATTGAATAATCGTGGTTTAAGTGTTGATATATTAATACCATTAAGATTATTGCTAGCTGGTTTAGCAACTTTATTTTATTGTAAGATATCTAAAATTGATTTAGCATTTGGTGTTTTTAAAAATAAATTTCATTTATTAAGATTATTAGCGTTTGGATTTTTCGGTATATTTTTTTGTCAATATTTTTATTTTTATGGAATTTCTTTAAGCAATGCAGCAATCGCTACCGTTATTCAATATACCGCACCTGCATTTATTATTTTAATAGTATGTATTGAAGAAAGAAAAAAACCAAATTTATATGAAATTTTATCTTTGTTTTTTGTAGTTTTTGGCATATTACTTTTAGCTACGAATGGTGATTTTACTAAATTTGCTATTACTCCTAAAGCATTGTTTGTTTGTTCTCTTTCTGTAATAGGTGTTGTTTGTTATTCTTTAATTCCAAGAAAATTAAATAAAATTTATTCACCATTGCCTATTTTAGGTTATGCGATGCTTATAATGGGTATTGTTTTGTGTTTAAAAGAACAAATTTGGAATAAAAGTTTTTATATAGATTTAAACTTATTTTTAGCAATGTTTTCAGTCATTATTATAGGAACGGTTTTTGCATTTGGAACATATATGATTGGTCTTAATATAATAGGTGCAACTAAGGCTAGTTTAATTGCGTCAGTTGAACCAGTAGGGGCTGCTATAATTGCTTATTTGTGGTTAGGTACGAGCCTTGATTTTATTCAAATCATAGGCTTTATTTTGATAATGAGTGCTGTATTTTTAACAATTATTAGGAAGTAAATTTATTCAATAGGTATAAATAATTGAAAATTATCATCTAATATTTCATATAATTTTGAAAAATCATTAGAAAAATATTTAAAAGTATTTTTATCTAATAGGTGTTTTTCAAATCCTAAACAATGCATAATAGTTAAGTCATTTTTGATAGTAAATAATGGATTAGTACTTTTAAATTCAACAAGTTCTAAATTTTTACCAAAAAATTTACTTTGTGTATCTATATGCTCTATTAAGTCATCACTAATTGCGTTAGAATTATCAAAATACATTAATTTTGCTTCTATATTTAATATTATACTTATATCAAGTAGTATTGATGTTAAATTTTCTACACCTAATGAACCTGAACTAATGCAAGTTATTGTATTGATTTTTGCAAAATCTATTTTTCCTACTTTTAAAATAGGCATAGAACTATTATATAATTTTTTAGAATATTTTTTAAATATGTGTTTTGATACTATAAAAATTCCTGAATTATTAGAATAAAATTCATCAATAATATGGCTAGTATCAATATTTTCATATTTTATGTGAACATTTATTGTTATTTTTTTTAGTTTTTTTAATTTTTGTAAATGATGATTAATAGTTGGATTTATCACATAAAAAATCAATTTTATACTGTTGCTTTTGCTATGTAATAATAATGCAGTATTTATCAAATTATCTATATTATCATCAATACTCATATCAATTATTACACAAATACTATCTCCATAAGGACTAGGAAATTGTCCTACTTGACCTTTAATCCTTGAAAATATTAAATTTAGTATATTTGGGTCGCCGACTAAAATTAATTCATCATTTGGTAAAATTTGTGTATCTGGTTTTGGTAAAATAATTTTAGAATTACGATAAATCAAGGCAATTTTATAATATTCTTGTGCTATAGCATTTATATGTTTATTTGCATAAATTGAGCCAACAGGAACCCTTACTTGCATAATTTCGCCTTTTCCTAATCCAATATCCCTTGCAATCATTGGCATATTAGGTAAATTATCTATTAAATTATTTATTATTATTTGTTTAGTATTAATTAATGTACAAAATGAATCATTTTCATATTCTTTACTATTAGATAGAACAATTACATTTGTTCTTTTAGCTAAATTTCTAAAAGCATCATAGGCGAGTCTTGTGTCTTCATCGTTATTAAATAGTATAAAGCCTAATTCAATTTTGCCATCTATATAGTTTTTTACTCTAGCTGCATTAGTTGGATCAACTTTAATATGAGTAAAATTATTTTTAAAATCTAAGTCATCTTGGCAAATGATTATATATTCTTTTGTATTATCTTTAATGGTAGCAAGGCGTTTTAAAAAATCTTTTGCTACATTAATTTGTGCTAAAACTAATATTTTTTTCATAACAACTCCATTTTATAAAGGAAAATTATAATGAAATTTGATTTATATTCAACAGATAATAATGCTAGACTTGGTAAAGTAAGCACAGCTCACGGGGAATTTAATACTCCTTGTTTTATGCCAGTAGGAACTCAAGGCTGCGTAAAAGCCCTAGATGCAACCGATATGCAAAAGACTTTAGGAGCAAAAATAATCCTAGCAAATACTTATCATACTTATTTAAGACCAGGTGCTGATTTGATAGCTAGACACGGCGGGCTACATAATTTTACTAAATTTAATGGAAGCTTTCTAACTGATAGTGGTGGATTTCAAGCTTTTTCACTAAGTAAAAATACAAAACATAGTGATGATGGAATTACTTTTAAAAGCCACATTGATGGGATCTTACATCATTTTACACCTGCAAGTGTTTTAAAAACAGAGTATTTATTAAATAGTGATATTTGTATGGTTTTAGATGATTTATGTGCTTTACCTGCTAGTGAAGAAAGGATTAAAGCAAGTCTTAAACGCACTATTTATTGGGCTAAACTCTCGCTTGAGATGAAAAAAGAATTTCAAAATACAGATGAAATTACCTTGCTTCAAAAATATTCAAAAGAGCTTTATAAAAGCGAGTTTAAAAAGCTTTATACAAATGAATTAAAAAGAGAGCAAAATATCTTTGCTATCGTTCAAGGTGGGACTAATCATACGCTAAGAAGTGAGTGTTTAAAAGGTATTTTAGATGCTGAAAATGAATACTATTTTGATGGACTTGCAATTGGTGGGTTAAGCGTTGGAGAGCCAAATGAATTAATGTATGAAACGGTAGAAAAACTAGCCCCACAAATGCCACAAAATCGTCCAAGATATTTAATGGGAGTTGGAACTCCGCTTGATTTGGTAGAAAATGTCGCTCGTGGGGTTGATATGTTTGATTGCGTTATGCCTACTAGAAATGCTAGAAATGGCACATTATTTACAAGTTTTGGCAAAATAAATATAAAGGCTAGTTTTATGAAAGATGATAATGAGCCAATTGATAAAAACTGCTCTTGTTATACTTGTAGAAATTACAGCCGTGCTTATGTTCATCATTTGTTTAAAGCTGGAGAGATTACATTTTTTCGCTTAGCAAGTCTTCATAATTTGCATTATTATTTAAATTTAATGAGTGAGATTAGAGAAAATATAGCTAATAAAACTTTTACCAGTTTTTACAAAAATTTCAAAGAAATTCACAAATGATATTATAAATTTAAGTTTTAATTAAGTTTAAAAACATATAATTCAGGTTTTCATTTGCATTTACACTCAAATATAAGTTAAGCAAATATGTTATTTTAAATAGTTTTATTGTTAATTTTAAATATATCAATTATTTCAACGTCAATCTTTGATATCTAAACAAGTGATCAAGAGC